>VFZU01000018.1 GCA_016870995.1 Acidobacteriota bacterium | reverse complement strand
GAGCGTCTCGGCTACAAAACGCCAACTCAAGCTCGTCGCGATTTTTCTGTTGAATTCAAAATTGCTGCGTGATTCAATGGCAATAATTCACTCCCAACGCGCTGTCCACCACGTCCGGAGCGGAACACTTGCATACGAAATTGAGGTTGCACCGATTGTATCGATAGAAATCTCAATTTCAACTACAGTAATTGAAATATTAATTTTTGGGAGCTTGTGGCTTAGGAGCAGGCGGACGAGACTCGCCGCATTGATTGTTCATTCAAGTTGGGACGCCGAAGCGGGGGAGCACCCACTTCATCAGAACCAAGTAGGCGGCCAGGAAGGCGATCATGCCGAGAATTTCGTTCATGGATAGGGCCTCTGCCACATTCAGAATAGCGAAATTGGAGAGTCGGCGTGATACCATCGCGCTTGTCTTTAAATCAGCAATCTGAGCAACTCAACCGAGGTATGGAGCTGCGGGAAGTCGTTGTGCTTGGCATCAGCGCAATCGTCGGCACACGATTTGTGGCAGCAGCGGCCCATGCCGGCCCGGGATCATTCAGTCTTTTTCTATTGGCTGGATTGTTTTTTGTCGGCCCAATGGCGCAATCGGTGGGAGTTCTGGCGACGCGCCAACCTGGCGCGGAAGGCCAATATGTTTGGGCCAGAAATGACTTCGGGACATGGCATGGATTTCTCTCGTTCTGGCTTTACTGGATCGGGATCGCGAGTTGGGCCCCGAGCGCGGCCCTGGCTTATGTAAGTGTTGCGCTGTATGCAATCGACCCGGCATTGGTGGAAAATCGAGCGCTCATTCTGACGGTGGGCGCGGGTGCGTTATGGCTCGGTGTGGGAATCAACTTATTGGGGGTAAAGGTTGGAAGTTGGAATCAGACATTGGGCAGCTTTGCTGTCTGGGCGACTACTGCGCTGCTCGTTTGCGCAGCGGCTATTGTTTACTCAAGGAAGGGATCGGCGACGGTTTTGACTATCACACCAACTGCCCATCTGGACACGCTGAACTTCTGGTCGCAGATTGCTTTCTCGGTGACGGGGATTGAATTGCTGGGAATGATGAGCGAAGAAATCCGCGACCCTGGCAGAACAATTCGACGGGCGGGCTGGATTGCGGGGTTGGTTGGTGTGTTGATCTATGGCATTGCAACGCTAGCGATTCTCGTGATTCAGAAACCCGAAGTCACAAATGTGATGTTCGGCGTGGTTCAGGCGGGGCGAGTTGCGTCGCAATCCTTGGGGCTGGACTGGATGCCAGCTGCACTCGGAGTGCTCGCGATGATGTGTCTGATGGGGCAGATGGGGGGGATCCTTTCCAGTGTTTCCAGGCTTTCCTTTGCCGCGAGCAGGGATGGGCTTTTGCCGCCCATATTCGCAAGAGTGCATCCCAGTTGGAAGACTCCGCATGTTTCGATGCTGGTGCTGGCGGGGGTCTCTACTGCATTGCTGCTACTGATGCAGTTGGGTGACTCGATGAAGGCTGCCTATCAGGAGCTGACATCGATGATGGTGCTCACCAGTTTTGTGCCGATTCTCTACATTTTCGCGAGCGCCTGGAAGGCCGGGCTACGGTGGGCTCCGGCATCCGGCTTCCTAGTGACGCTGGTGGGTCTGGCATTTTGTATCCTGCCAACGGAGGACATCCCGAATCTTTGGCTCTACGAATTCAAGATCATCGGGGGATCTGTGGCGCTGACCGCATTGGGGCGATGGATTTTTTTGAAAAACCATCGGTGAGTAGTGATTGAGTTGGGCCCTGAATAGCGCTCTGCGATTCAGGACTATGTATCAACTGCGATCAATCTTCATTATTGGACTTGGCTTTGCTGCGGCGCTCTCAGGGCAGGAGACCCAGACGCAATGGATGTCTCGAACGCCGAGTGTGGCGCGCGCTGGCCAGACGATCACGTTTCGAACCTGCATTCGAGGGAACAACGTTACACGAGTAGCGATTGAGCCTCGTTTGTCTGGACAACAGGCTGCGCAGAATCTGGTGAATGAGGGGAGCTGCGTTTGGCGGGGTCAGTTTGTGGCGCCCGAGGTAGGCTTGGACGACGTCTTCCGGCCTGAGATTGGATTTCTCCGGGTATATGCCGGAACGACGCTGATTGAAACTCTGAACGTCTTTTCTGAAGTATTTACTGACGAACTGCCACTGTTGCCCGTGGTTCCACTTGGGCCGGGCGTGCAGCGCACGAACTATGTGGTGAATATTGGGGAGCCGAGAGTGTTTCCGGCCAATGGCACAGTCCTATTCCAACCGGATCTTGCTGCGGCAACCAATCGCTTTTATCAGTATCTTCCCGATCAATTTGACCAACTCAACATTGTTTTTGCCAGGAGCTATCCAATCAATCGGCACCACTCCCCAGTGCGCCAACTGGTGAGCGGTATTGGCACGCCCATACCGATTCTGAATTCGGATTCATACGGATCCGCGGCCAGGCTGCAAGGCGTGAATGTGTTTCCCTTAGTCTCAGCCTTCGATGGAGGCGAGAGAACTCAGTCTCATGAATTTGGCCACCAATGGGTGAACTACGTGCGCAGCGGGCCACTGGCCGTTGGTAGAGCGCATTGGCCGATTTCCACGATGGCAAACGGAGTGATGGGTGGCGACGAAGGGGCGTTTGGCTGTTCTTTGACTCTCGAAAACGGAGTCCTGGTGAGCAGGGTGAACTCCGGGCCGAAAGTTTTCAATCCACTGGATTTGTACATGATGGGCGTGATTCCGGCTGAGCAAGTGCCTGATCAATACATCGTGACCGATGCGAATGCAGTGAACCGGCTGCGAAACAGTTGCATTGGGCCCGCGCTCACGCCCAATCAGTTTGAAGTACTTCGAATTGCGGACGTTGTGGCGCAACTTGGCCCAAGGGTGCCCAGCGCGGCGCAGGAGAAGAAGCACTACAGACTTGCGACGATCGTGGTGAGCGATGCGTTATTGAGCCAAGAGGCGATGTCCTTCTACAGCTTCTTTGCCCGCCGCGCAGAAGAGAAGGTCAGGGTGTGGACGAAAGGTGGATTCGCAGGCTCGTATAGCAACCCGATGTGGGTCGCAAGTGGCGGCAGACTGAGCTTTGATACGCGAATCGTGCTGGAGCCGGTGGCTGAAATCGCGGGTGGCGGCGTTGTGAATGGAGCCTTCACAGTGGCCGAAGGATTGGCTCCTGGCGGCCTGGCGTCGATCTTTGGAACAAACCTTGGCGGTGCGAATGCGAGTGCATCATCGCTGCCGCTTCCATCGAGCCTTGGAACGACAAAAGTGTTTGTGAATGGTCGGCAAGCTCCGCTGTTCTTCAGTTCTAACGGGCAAGTGAACTTCTTGGTGCCGTCCGATATAACGCCTTCGCCGATGGGCTTTGCAACGGTGCGCGTACAAAGTCAGGCTGGAGATTCCAACTTGGCCTATGTGCCCATCCGACCCAATGCACCGGCAATCCTCACGTGGCAGGAGCGCAGGGCAATTGTGGTAGACGCCCAGAATCAACTCATCACCGCCGACAACCCGGCGCGCTCAGGACGAACCCTCGTTGTCTATCTAACGGGAATCGGGCAGACCACGCCCGCCACCGAGGCCGGGGAAGCCGCACCGACAAACCCACTGGCGCAATGCGCAGTGCGGCCTTCGGTTCGATTCGGGGCAACGCTGATGACGGCGGAGTTCTGCGGACTTACCCCCGGGCTAACCGGGCTTGCACAAATCAACTTCAGAATCCCCCCAGGACTGCCCGAGGGAGATGCCACGATGCAAATCGTCTGGGGAAATCCCAATGTAGTCAGCAATGCGGCGTTGATTCGGGTGGCGCGCTAAGCCATTTCGACAAGGCTGCTTCCAGCGCCTGGCGGTTGATTGGCTTTGCGAGATGGTCGTTCATGCCGGCGGCGAGACAGAGTTCTCGATCGCCGGCAGCAGCGCTTGCGGTGAGAGCGATGATGGGCACCTGGGCGTTGGGATGATCGAGGGCGCGAATCTTTCGGGTTGCCTCGAGGCCATCCATCTTAGGCATCTGTAGGTCCATCAGAATCAGATCAACCGTTTGGAGCAACACCTCGGAAACTCCCTGCTGACCGTCCACTGCTGTCGACACATGGCAACCGAATCGTTCGAGGAGCCGCTTGGTGAGAGTGAGATTGACGAGATTGTCCTCCACCACAAGAACCTTGCGATCGGAAAGTTCAAGCGGGCGATCGATCACCGCAGCGGGCTCTGGCTGCGTCACAGCGACAGCCAGCGGAAGCTCCAACGTGAAGCAAGAGCCCTGACCGGGTTCGCTTACAGCGTCAATCGTGCCGCTCATCCGTGTGGCGAGCTCATGGGCAATATAGAGACCGAGGCCCAGACCACCGTGTTGTCGAGTACTCGAGTCATCCACCTGGGCGAAGCGCGCGAAGATATTCGCGATTTGATCGCGCGGGATTCCGAGCCCCGTATCGCAGACCCAAAGCTTGAGGTGGCCGGATTCATACTTGGCCCCGACGGTGATGGATCCGGCTGTCGTGAACTTCAATGCGTTGCCGATCAGGTTGAACAAGATCTGCCGGATGCGGGCAGGATCGCCCATCAGGTAGGAAGGAAGTGAGCCTTCGATTTCGCTCCGCAATTGGACCGCCGAACCCACTGGAGGTTGAAACAATTGCACTGCTTCTTCGATGAGTCGAGAAGGGTTGATATGGCGTTCGACGATTTTCAGCCGACCGGATTCCAATTGCGACACGTCAAGAATGTCATTCAGGATGACAAGCAGATGATTGGCTGAGGAGCGGATGGTCTCAATCGAAGATCGCTCGGCTTGCACGAGAGGTGCGTCCAGCAACAATTCACTCATGCCGAGAATTCCATTGAGCGGGGTACGCAACTCATGACTCATGTTTGCGACGAAGCGAGATTTACTTTCACTCGCCGCCGCGGCGGAGTCAAGGGCATCGCGATATGCGGCATTCTGGTGCATCAACTCGCGCTGAGCGCGGCGTCTGGCCAGTATGTTGAATCCAAGAACAATCAGCAAGGCGGATTGTGCGAACAAGAATATGGAGAGCCCGATAATCCAATTGCGATAGCGGGCAAAGAAGCTCAAGTTGGCATGCAGAACTTCGACGTTTTGGGGAATGACGCTCTCAGAAACGCCCCAACGCTGGAGTTCTGATGCCTCAATCTGAGGTGGAGTTGGGAAATGGATGACGGTCGGGATCGAAGACGGATCCTCCCCGGACAATACTCGTAAAGCTAACTTTCCCAGCCGTTGGCCGTAATCGAGACCGGAATTCTTGGAGCCCGCAAGCAAACCCGGCCCGGCGTCAGAACTCAAAGCGATCACCGGGGCCGCAGATGCGTAGCCGATCGAGCGATAGGTGGAAAGAGATGGCAGGAAGTTGCCAGATTTTTCACGCTGAAACGAAGCGATGAAAACCAACGAGGCAGGATCAAGCTGAGCCACCATTTTCTCAACTTCGGAGAGGTTGAATCGTGCAGAATCGAGTTCTCGCAACGCTGTCAATTGCGGAGCGGAGAGGTTCGCCTTGAGGGTGTTCAACATGGAATCCGACAACGCCGAATGATCCGTTAAGACCGCGATCTTTGGTGGATTCGGCCTCACGGAAAAACCCAGCCGGATGAGTCCGTCCGTATTGAAGCTCTCCAACTCACCGGTTGAGTTGCCAATCCCGCATCGCGGCTTTTCTGTTACTCCGCCGAAGACAACAGGGATGCCTCGGAACATCGCCTGATTTGAGCACCAGATTTCCACAGCCTCATCATCGATCACCACCAGCAGGTCAAACTTACGTACCTTGTAGCTCGAATCAAACCGCTCATAGAAATGGGTTCGCCAATCGGCGTCGCGGCGGGAATCGAGATAGTCCACCCAGGTCGCTATCTCAGTTTTGCTCTCCCGCCAAACATTGTGAAGCCCTCGCTCGACATCGGCCGACCAGGGATAGCCAGTCCGGTAGGAGCTGATCACTAGAACTGACTTTGTACCAGCCGAAAGCGACATCGCGAGCGCGGCAATCAAAAGTAGCCGCAGGGCGGGTGAAATTGCGGTTATGCGTCTCACAGAAATCGGTCTCGACAGGTCGAGCACCCTAACATCATCACAGAGAAGAACAGGCAAAACAACCGAATCATTTTGCCAAATCTCTACGATTTAATTCTTAATGCGGACTAGATTGAAATACTGATAGGCTTTGCGGTGAATGCTTAAACACTTGTTTCAATCGACTGTCTGGGTGATCGCAATGGCCAACGCGATGATGGGGCAACAGGCACTACCGCCCTTACCGGCACCAATGGCAATCCCCAAGCCAGCGCTGCCCACAGACAAGCCCTATGCGGCACAGGCGATTCTTCAAGGCGGTATTGTAATGCCGCTTTATCCGGAGGGCTCTCCGTTTGTGAATGCTGATAAGGTCAAGATCCCAGAGGTTTACAACATGAGTCAGGCGGTGCCCGGAAGAATTTCGAGCATCGTTAGCATCCACAATCCCTCGATCGAGATTCACACGGTGGAACGAGGCATCAACACCGGGGCGGTGATTATTCTTGCGGCCGGAGGCGGACATCGAACGTTGAATGTGGGTGGAGAGAGTGCGGATTTTGTATCTTATTTCTACAATTTCGGCATCAATACGGTAATTCTGAGGAACCGTTTGCGGAGCGATGGGTACGAGCCCCGCACCGACGCGGTGAACGATGCACTGCAGGCAATCCGAATGGTTCGAGCCTATGCCAAAGAGTTTTCCTTTGACCCGAATAAGATCGGCATCCTTGGCTTCTCCGCTGGCGCGGAGCTATCGGCCCCGGCGGCAGTTCAATTTGCCGAGTTTGACGCGAAGAATGCCTCTGGGCCCTTTGGTGGGATCAGTTCGCGTCCTGACTTTGTGGGGATGATTTATCCTGGACCGTCACCCTTTGCTCAAGGCCGTGTCGCGCCGGGAATTCCCGCCAATGTGCCGCCAGCGTTTCTGGCCTGCCCCGGCAGCGGCGACCGCGTGCATGCGATCTGGGCAATGGAATATTACAACGCGATGCTCATGAAGGGCGTGCCAAACATCGAGATGCACTTGTATGGAAATGGGGTGCATGGCGGGGCGTTGACAGATCGCAAGGGAATCCCGATGGGTACCTGGCAGCTTCGATTTATGGATTGGTTCCGCGACCTGGGATTCCTCGCGAAAAGCGGCGTGCCGACAAAGGCCGCATTGGATGTAGAGGAGTTCATAAAGAACCCTCCGAAGATACCGGGTTCCGCGCGCTAACCTGCGCGCTTGAAGCGCCTGGCCCATTCTGCTGGAGTTTCCCGATAATGATCGTCGCGAGCGTCCTGGCGGGCTCCGTGGCGGATGCACAGCTCGGCCAATTCCTGATTGCCAGCTTTGGCGCAGCGGTGGAGCGGGGTGACACCGAGCCAATCGGGATCACTGGCGCTAATGCCGCGCTCAAGTAACCATTCAGCTTGCTCCAGACTGAGCTCCGACTCAATTTGTCTCCTTGATAAGGCATCGGGCTGGTAGCGCAGCACCAGCTCGATCAGAAGGCGGTTGTCGAGCGGGAGAGAGGGATAGATGAGTGCTTGCGAATCCTGCTTGAGAGCGGCTTCGATGAATTCGAGGTCTGATTCGTAGCAGGCCATTTCAAGGCCGAATTCTCCGCCTTTTTCCTTGAGCAATTGCTGGATCCACTCGGGACCATTGCGCGCTGCCCAGACGCAATTGCCGGAGGAATCCACCATCGAGTTTGGGTTGGCACCATGCTCGAGTAGCAGCTTGGCGATCTCCCAATGCTCGAAGGCGATTGCGTCCCGGAGAATGGCGCCGTCCGGGGCGATCCGCTCGGGAAGACTCGGATTAGCGCCTTGGTCGAGGAGGTACTCGACGATTTCATAATAGCCATGCCGCACGGCGTTACGCAGTGGTGCCGAGTTGCAAAAGCCCGAGTAGCGCGGGAGCTGGTTGAGTAGGCGTGGATCTCGCGCCAATTCGGCTTTGATTTGTTCTAGATCCCCGAGGCGAGCCGCCGTCCAAATGTCGTAGCGGGCGCATTTGGCAAGCAGGTAGCCGATGAGCACCAGATGAGGGCGAAGCGTGCCAGAAGGAACATCGCGCCATCCACGGTAGTGGTAATCACCGTTGGTCAGATAGATGGGTTTGGCGCTGTCGATACGCTCAGCATCAATGTCTGCGCCTCTGGCCAGCACTAGGTCGACCAGAGGCAGATTTCGGGTCATCACCGCCCAGTGAATTGGTAGATTGCCTCGAAGGTCGGTTCTAGCAATCCACTCTGGTTGAGAGTCGAGCAGTTGCTAGATTGCGGCGAGGTCACGGCTGTGGATCAGAGGAGTCAGCGGGTTGTCGACCTTGGGCATCGCGGGCAGCAACGAGAGTGCTTCAGTTTGGCCTCGTTCGGTGAGGAGCTCGATGAGCGTTAACAAGTGGAATCCCTCGAGCAGCGGGTCGGCACCCAGCGACAAAAGATGGCGGGCGATCTCGAGATGATTTTCGCGAAGGGCGAAAAAGAGCGGCGGGTGGTAGTGGATTGAGCTGAGCACCAGTCGCGGATTGCCCGCGGTCTGCTGCCGAACCTGCTGTTCATCGCCACGATTGCAAGCTTCATAGAAAGCCCAGATTTCGTCGCCAGTTGCTTCGACGTAGCGGTCATAGTCGGGGAAGTGCGAACGCGTCATGGCATTTGTAATGGTGGCAAAAACAAAGCCTCCCCGGGAAAGGGGAGGCTTTAGTTCTATCGATCAGGAAAGATCTAGAAGGTGTAAAGAGCCGTACCTTCGATGGGAGTGGATGGGCCAGCCCCCACCAGAGCTTCTTCGGCATCCTGAATCGGGCGCACAAACAAGCCGGTGTCGGACAAATAAACCTCCAGCTCACTGGGTCGCGGCAGAGAACCCTGAATCAACGCTTCCGAAAGCGGATCTTCAATGTACTTCTGCAACGCTCGGCGCAGCGGACGGGCTCCGTAGCTGCGATCGACCAGCGTCTTCTCGAGGATGTACTTTGCAGCCTCTACCGTGAGGCGGATCTTGATCTGCTTCACTACGAGATTGACGTTGATCTGATCCACGAGCAAATGCATGATCTGGAGCAGGTCTTCATCGACCAGAGAAGTAAACAGGATCACTTCGTCGAGGCGATTGAGGAATTCAGGGTTGAATGCCCGCTTGACTTCTTGCATCACCTGGTCTTCCACCTTGGGCTGCATACCCTTTTCGACAGGGGCATCAAAACCGATCCCCTTCTTTTTGTCGAGGAAGCGTGCGCCCAGGTTGGACGTCATGATGATCATGGTGTTCTTGAAGTCCACCGTATTGCCAAGGCCGTCGGTCAATTGGCCGTCTTCGAATACCTGCAACAGAATGTTGTAGACATCCGGGTGGGCCTTTTCGATTTCATCGAGAAGGATGATCGAGTAGGGGTTCCGCTTGACGCGTTCGGTCAGCTGACCGCCTTCCTCGTAGCCGACATATCCGGGAGGCGAACCGATCAGCTTCGAGACGGAATGCTTTTCCATAAACTCCGACATGTCAAAGCGGATCAGCGACTTTTCGCTACCGAGGAGGAAGTCAGCCAAGGCTCGCGCCACTTCTGTTTTTCCGACGCCCGTGGGGCCAAGGAACAGGAAGCTACCAGCCGGGCGCTTGGGCGATTTCAGGCCGGCGCGGGAGCGACGGATGGCTCGGGCCAATGCGCCAATCGCACGTTCCTGGCTGATCACGCGCTTGTGGAGTTCTTCTTCGATCCGAAGGAGCTTGGAAACTTCTTCTTCGCGGATCGACGTCATCGGGACGCCGGTCCAGCGAGCGACGACATCTTCGATATCGTCCTTGCCAACGACGCCGGTTGAGGTGTCGTCCAGGTTGTACTTTTCGCGAAGCTGGCGTAGGTTCTCGCGCTCTTTGCGTTCTTCGTCCGAATAGAAACGTGCCTTCTCGAACTCATGGTTCGCAATGGCGTTTTCCATGCGGTGGACGATGAACTTAATGCGCTTCTGAATGTCGGCAATGTCCGGCGGCAAGGTGGTCTGCCGCAGTTTGACGCGAGCACCAGCTTCGTCGATCAAATCGATGGCCTTGTCGGGCAGAAAACGATCTGGGATGAAGCGATTCGAAGCGTAGACTGCGGTTTCAATCGAGTCGTCGGTGTAGGCGACGGCGTGGAATTTTTCGTAGCGCTCTTTGATGCCCATCAGGATGCGAATTGCATCGGATTCATTCGGCGGCGGCACCTTAACGGCCTGAAAGCGGCGCTCGAGCGAACGGTCCTTTTCGATCGACTTGCGGAATTCGGCCGGTGTTGTGGCACCGATACACTGAATTTCTCCGCGAGAAAGTGCAGGCTTCAGGATGTTCGCGGCATCGAGCGATCCTTCGGCAGACCCGGCACCTACAAGGGTGTGGAGTTCGTCGATGAAGATGATGGCGTTCTGATTCTCCATCAGCTCCTTCATGATCGTCTTGAGGCGCTCTTCAAACTGACCGCGGTATTTCGTGCCAGCGACGATGAGCGAGAGATCGAGGGCGAGAATGCGCTTGTCGGCGAGGAAGCTGGGCACTTCGCCATCGGCAATGCGCTGCGCCAGACCTTCGACAATTGCCGTCTTGCCGACACCCGGCTCACCAATCAGCACCGGATTGTTTTTGGTGCGACGGCACAGGATCTGAATGACGCGGTCGAGCTCATGGTCGCGACCGATCAGCGGATCGAGAGAGCCATCAAGGGCAGCCTGCGTGAGATCGCGAGAAAACTCATTGAGCAATGAGGATTCCTTGGTGCGGCTGGTGGCGACCTTCTCAGAAGAGCTGCGGGCAATTTCTTCGCGCACTTGCGAGAGCCGCAAGCCGCGCTCATGCAACAACTCGGCGGCGTAGCACTTTTCTTCACGCAAGATTCCCAGCAGCAGGTGTTCTGTGCCGATGTGCTTGTGATTCAGTCGCTCGGCTTCTTCAGCGCCATAAGCCAACACACGCTTGCATTCGTGACTGAGAGGCAGGTCCACAGAAGTGGAAACCTTTTCGCGAATGGTCGTATGAGCTTCGATCTGTTTCCGGATCGATTCAATGGCGGCTTGTGACCGCAGGAAGCGATTGGCCAAGGCCTTATCTTCCCGCAGCAGGCCAAGCAACAGATGTTCGGTTTCAATATACGGGCTGCCAAATTGGCTCGCCTCGTATCGGGCGAAGAAGATGACTCGCCGTGCTTTCTCTGTGTAACGCTCAAACATGGCTATTCTGCCTCCATTGTAACTACACCGGCATTTGTCGGATTCGTGCCGATTGCGAATATGCCGCCTTTAGCCAGACGCAGGGTACGCGTGCAGCGGGCGGCGAGTGCGGGGGAGTGTGTAACGATGACGCTGGTTAATTCGAACCTGGATTGAAGCCTCTCCAGCAGGGCAAGGATCTGAGTTGCCGTACATTCATCCAGATTCCCTGTGGGTTCGTCAGCGAGAAGATATTTTGGTTGCCCGACCAAAGCGCGAGCGAGCACGACGCGTTGTTGCTCTCCGCCGGAAAGTTCTCCGGCCCGGTGATGGCCTCGATCCGCCAAGCCTACTTCGGCTAGCATTGCCTGGGCTTTGGGCTGTGCCGAGGCGGGGTCTTCGCCGCGAACCAGCAGCGGCATCATGACGTTTTCAATGGCAGTGAATTCTGGAAGCAGCGATTGGACTTGCCAGACAAACCCGATCTGGCGATTGCGAAAGTCCGCCATTTGTGCGGGATTCAAGCGAGTGATGTCGGTTTCGCCAAACCGAATGGCACCCGCCGAAGGGGTGTCCAGCCCGCCGAGTAGATGCAAAAGTGTGGATTTGCCCGCGCCGGATTCACCAATCAGCGCCAGACGTTCTCCAGGATTGACCACGAAGGTCATATCGGCAAAGATCGTCAGTTCGCTAGCGCCGCGATAGGTCTTTCGAAGACTTTCGACACTGATGGAATTTGGCATAGCGAGCGTCCCTGTCTAATCTGATTCTCGCAGGTTGCGGGTGGTTGCAGGATCTACCTGAATGGGGAGGTAGGGTTTGGCCGTAGAAGCTCGGCCGCCATGGAGGAAAAGTGGGGCCTGATTCAGATAGACTTCAGTGATATCCAATCCAACGGCAGTCCAAGAATACGATTCGATCCTGTCCTGCGTGCAGCACTACATTGACGGAGAAAAGTCGGGCAGCAGCGAGGAAATGAAGCTGGCTTTCCATGACCAGGCTTCGATTTTCGGCTATGTCGGGCCGGATCTATTCGCTGGCCCAATCCAGGGCCTGTATGAATGGCACAACTCCAACGGTGCCGCCCCGGCAGCGGAAATTCGACTTGGGAGCGTGGACGTGAGCGAGACAGCCGCCACAGTACGGCTCGAGATCGACAATTGGACAGGTCACCGGTTCACAGACTTCTTCACGATGCTCAAAGTGGATGGCCAGTGGAAGATCATGTGCAAGGTGTTCTATCTCCATCACTAGATTGCGACACTTTTCATAGAATGAGGTTGTGCCGTTCCCCATTCATCGTCCGCGCCGGCTGAGGCGTACCGAAGCGATCCGCAGTCTGGTTCGCGAAACGCGATTGAGCCCGGAAGGGTTTATCTACCCGCTATTTCTGGTGCCCGGCGAGGGCAAGCGCAAAGAAATCGGCAGCATGCCGGGCAATAACCAGCTCTCCATCGACGAAGCCGTCAAAGAGTGCGAGGAGATCGCCAAGCTTGGGATCGGCGGTGTCATTCTGTTTGGGATCCCGGAAGTGAAAGATGACGAGGCCTCCGGAGCGTATCACGACCACGGCATCGTGCAGGAAGGCATTCGCGCCATCAAACGCGCTGTGCCGGATCTGCTTGTCATCACCGATGTCTGCAATTGCGAATACACATCTCACGGGCATTGCGGAAAGATCATCGAAGGCGATGTCGACAACGACACTACCCTCGAATGGCTTGCTGATTCCGCCCTGAGCCATGCCCGTGCCGGTGCCGACATGGTGGCCCCCAGCGACATGATGGATGGACGCGTGGCCGCGATTCGCGAAGCCCTGGACGGAGAAGGCTTTGAAAAGATCCCAATTATGAGCTACGCGGCCAAGTACGCCAGCGGATTCTATGGCCCGTTTCGCGAAGCGGCCGAGAGCGCACCAACCTTTGGCGACCGCCGCTCCTACCAGATGGACCCAGCCAACGGACGCGAAGCGATGCTCGAAATGACACTTGATTTCGAAGAGGGTGCCGACATCCTGATGGTGAAACCGGCCCTTGCTTATCTGGACATCATCGCCGCGGCTCGCCAGAGTTTCGATGTTCCGATCGCGGCTTATCAAGTGTCAGGTGAGTTCAGCATGATCATGGCAGCCGCACGCAACGGCTGGATCGACAAAGATCGCGTCATGATGGAAACACTCACCTCGATCCAGCGGGCCGGGGCCTCGATCATTCTTACCTACTTTGCGAAGGATGCGGCGAGACTGCTTTAATGATGAATATGCAGACGATCCGTCGGCTTGCTTTCGCAGTGCTTACATTGGCGCTTCTGATGACCCTGGAAGACCCGGCATCGCTGCCGCTCATAGCGGCAGACACCAAACCTGCTGGTGCGCCTGCCGTGCAATGGCGCTTGTTGCGATCTTTGGATCTCGCCACTGGTGAACCCCCTCCCGATCTCAAGAAAATCGACAACACCACGGTTCGCATTGCTGGATATATGGTTCCGCTTGAAAACGACGATCAAGAGGAAGCGGACGAATACCTGATTGTGCCCATCGCCGGAGGCTGCATCCACACCCCACCTCCGCCTCCGCATCAGATCGTTTACTGCCGCATGGTGAACAAGAAAAAGGCAAAGGTAGCCATGTTCGAACCGAACTGGTTCGAAGGCAAGATTACCATCAACAAGACCGGCAGCCCTTTCGGCTCTGTGTCCTACCAGATGACAGTGGCGAATGTCGAGCCCTACAAATCCAAGTAGCGTCCTCCTTGCAGGAGTACGCTTCGGCTACAACTCAAAACTCCCCGATGTGATCGACCTCGACCGCTTCGAACTCAGCGCCGGGGAATCCTGCTTTCTTTATGGCCCCAGCGGTTGCGGGAAAACGACGCTGCTGGGTCTGATTGCTGGTGTGCTCGAAGCACGACAAGGCTCGGTGAACGTTCTGGGAAAGGATCTGCGAGCCATGAGCAGTTCCAAGCGGGACGCTTTTCGCGGCTCGAACATCGGCTACATCTTTCAGATGTTCAATCTGATCCCTTATCTTTCCGTGCGTGACAATATTCTGCTGCCGACGCGTTTGCATTCTGCGCGAAAGGCGGAAGGGCTCGAAGCGATCGCCTCTACGCTGGGCATCGCACCGCTGCTCGATCGCGGCGTCCTCGAACTGAGCGTTGGGCAGCAACAGCGCGTCGCAGCGGCTCGAGCCCTGATCGGCGCGCCTCCATTAGTGATCGCCGACGAACCGACTTCCGCGCTCGACAGCGCCCATCGCCAGCGCTTCCTTGAATTGCTGCTCGCGCAGTGCAAATCCGCTGGGGCCGCACTGCTGTTCGTTTCTCACGACCAAAGCCTCGCGCCACTGTTTGAAAAACGCCTCAGCCTGCCAGATCTGAACCGGGCATCTCGAACGGAGGTTGCGTAGTGTTGCTTCTGTCTCTGGCCTGGAAGAGCCTTAGAAACCGGCGCGTCACCACGCTACTCACGGTAGTTTCGATCGCCTTGAGCGTTGCCTTGCTGCTGGGTGTCGAGGCTCTTCGCGTGAGTGCCCGCGAGAGCTTTTCATCCACCATCTCCGGTACAGACCTCATTGCCGGTGCGCGCGGCGGCGGCTTGCAATTGCTGCTCTACACCGTCTTCCGCATGGGCACGGCCACGAATAACGTCAAATACTCGAGCTATGAAGAATGGTCGAAGCACCCGGCAGTCGCTTGGACCATTCCCTATTCGCTGGGCGATAGCCATCGCGGTTTCCGCGTCGTCGGCACCAATCAGAATTTCTACGAGCACTACCGGTTTCGCAAGACACGCAAACCTGAATTTGCCAGCGGACGAGCTCCTGCAAGTTTTAATGAAGCAGCTCTGGGTAGCGACGTTGCCGCAAAGCTGGGCTATCAAGTGGGAGCAAAAGTTGTGCTCACACATGGCATGGGCGCGGCCGGGATCATGGACCACGACGACAATCCGTTCACGATTGTGGGGATCCTCGCCAAGACCGCGACCCCGATCGATCGCAGCGTCTACATCACTCTCGAAGGGATGAGTGCCATCCATGTCGGTTGGGAAGGCGGCGCTCCGCCAGAACCCGGGGAAGAAGTATCGGCCAAAAAGCTGACTGCAGAACAGCTGCGTCCCGAGGCGATCACTGCATTCTTGCTGAGATCAAAGAGCCGCATCGATACGCTCCGCCTACAGCGTGACATCTCCAACTATTTGCCTGAACCCTTGATGGCGATCATCCCCGGTGTCGCGATGGGCGAGCTTTGGTCCACCGTAAGGTACGCCGAAATTGCGCTTGAAATTGTCGGTGGCTTCGTGGTGCTTGTCGGGTTGCTCGGGATGCTGGTCGCGATTTACACCACGCTCAATGAGCGACGCCGTGAAATGGCAATCCTTCGAGCACTCGGCGCCGGCCCGGTCAAAATCCTGGCTTTATTTCTAATCGAGAGCCTTCTGCTCGCCTTGTCTGGTTGTGCTCTGGGGGTGGGCTTGATGGTTTCAGGCGTCGCCGCCCTGCAAAATCTCGTTGAGCAACAATTCGGGCTCTACCTCCGCTGGCAGGGTTTCCAAGAGGAACACGCGATTTACCTCGGCATCGTGGTTGCCGCGGCGTTGCTGATTGGATTGGTTCCCGCCTGGCGAGCCTACCGAAATACTCTGGCCGATGGCCTCAGCGTCAAGGTTTAGCATTTCAACCCGCGCTAAGCTAATTATAAAGTGTTCTTCATCTGGTTGTTATTGCTGTTGACGACCGTCGGGTTGCTCCATGGATGGCAAGCCTCTCTCGAAAAGGCCGTGGAGGAGTTCAAAGTCGCGACCCAGGAGATGGGCCTTCGAGAAGGTGGCCCAACGGCTAAGGCTGCACGCCCCTCGGTGTTTGGCCGCTGGCATGGCCGCGTGTTCGAAAACTTTCGCAACGACAAACTGGATGCCACCCCCCACGAGGTTGTACAGCGCGGCGGCTCGCGCAACCTCTTGCGCCGTAATCAATTCGGCATCAACGCAGGCGGCCCGGTCATCATCCCAGGGCTTTATGACGGATCGCGCCGCACTTTCGTCAATGTGTCTTATGAGGGCGTTCGCGAACGGATCGGCCGATCCTATCTGCGCACGGTCGCCATTGACCCGGAACGCACGGGCGACTTCTCAAAAACAGTCGATGCCGCAGGCAATCCGCTGCCTGTTTTTGACCCGGCCACTACGCGCTCAAACCCGGCCTATGACCCCTCGCGCCCTGTCAGCATCACGAACCCGCAGTTTGCTCGAGACCCCTTTGTTGGCAATGTCATTCCTGCGACCAGGCTCGACCCGGTGGCACAACGGGCCATCGCTTTCTACCCCAAGCCGAACGCCAGCGCTGGGCCGTTCTTTCGCAACAACTACTTCGTGTTTGCCCCGGAGACGAACCGCGCCGAGGGCATGATCTTCAAGGTCGACCACACACTCAGCGAGCGGCATCGGCTGACATTCAACGGGTCCTTCACGAATGGCCTGGCGGGTGCGCCGCGTTATTTCAACACCATTGCCGACTCCAGCAACAACGACCGCGACTTCCGCGCGCGGCGCGGCATCCTCGATTGGACTTTCATACGCAACGCCTCAACAGTGCACTCGCTGACGTTTGACGTGCATTCCGACAAGTCCATTGGTGGCCGTGAGGGAGAGGCACAAGCGATCGAATTGCTTGGGCTCAAAGGTCCGCTCAAGGACGCTTTCCCAGTGTTCCGCTTTGGTGATTATTTGCCGATGGGTCGCCTGAATCCGATCAACATCAGCGCACACAATTACTACTACCTGACGGATGGTTTCTCCACCCGCCTCGGCAAACATCGCCTGCGCCTGACAGGCCAATTTCGCCGCTATCAGGTGAACGCTTATCTGCCGCGCAACCCTGCCGGCAGTTTCGAGTTTGGCCCATCGCTCACTTCCCTTCCCGGCGTCGTCAATACGGGCCTTGGCTTTGCAAGCTTCGTACTCGGGCTGGCTGAAAGCGGCGCAGCAACCGTGGTGGAACAACCCTCTTACTGGCGTGGCAGCTATTGGCGGGCGGCGGCAAGCGACACCTACGAGTATTCGAAAGATCTTACCTTCACCGCCAATTTCGCCATGTCCCTCGCCACACCGCGTCATGAGAAGTTCGACCGGTTTGCAACCGTAGACCTCGCAGCGATTAACCCCGCAAACAACCGTCCCGGAGCTCTGGTCTTCGCCAACCGCGACGGGAACGGCCGCGCCTTGCAACAGGGACGTTGGCGACCGGAAACGAGTCTGAGCATGGCCTGGAATCCCGGTGGCAATGCGAAAAGTGTATTGCGCCTCAGCTATGGCTTGAGTTTTAGCGGCATCCCAATCTACACGACACAATGGGCCACCCAAGGCTTCGTTGCGCAACCCGCGTACGTTTCGACCAACATCCAACTCTCGCCAGTGGTAACGCTCGCTCAAGGGGCTCCGCCGCTGAGTCGGCCCCTGCCTGACCTGCGCGGCGAGGCCGCAAACTTCACGGTGGCAGACTTGATCGACCGCACAGGAACATTGCCGATCTATCAATCTGCGGGTCTCTCTCTCGAGCGAACCCTCGCGGCGCAGACGATTGTCAGCCTCAGCCTGGGCCATGCGCGCGGACAGCGGATGTTCGTTTCCAACTCGGCTGTCAACCCAAACGCAATCCCGTTGTCTTTTCTTTCGGATCGTGACGCTTTGAACAGCGAGGCTTATCGCCGCACGATCAGACCCTATCCCCAATACCAACGATTCAATGTCTTCAGTTCGTGGCCGTCGGCAAACTACAAGCGCAACGCTGCGGCGGTTCGAGTCGAAAAACGTTCCGCCTCTGGCCTGGTAGTGAACTCTACTTACGAGTTTTCAAAACAGATGGACGATTACTCCGGCCCATACGGCGTGCAGGACTTCTACAACTTCAAGAACGAGTGGAGTCTCACTTCGAGCAACAATCCGCACCGCCTCTCTTTAAGCTTTAGCTACGAACTTCCAATCGGTGCCAAGAAACCCCTGCTCGCCTTTCAGGACTGGCGGCGCTATCTCGTCGACGGCTGGTCGATCTCCGGCATCACCGCAGTGCAAAGCGGCGAACCGATTGCCCTGCGCCCTCAGTTCAACAATACCGGCGGGGTGATCGAGGCACTTCGCGTGAACCTCGTACCCGGCGTTGACCCGACTGTCGAGAACCCCAACCCGAACCGCTGGTTCAACCCTGGAGCCTTTGCGCAGCCTGCTGATTTCACAGCGGGCAATGGCTTCCGAACGCATCCGCAACTGCTGGGACCAGGCAACCAGAACCATGATCTGTCCGTCAGCAAGCGCTTTGCAATTACGGCCGAGCGCGTCATTGAGCTCAACGCGACTGGCTTCAACTGGACCAACACGGGCAACTGGGCCGACCCGGATACGGTCATCGGCCCCGCCTCGGCTCCCAATGTCAACGCAGGGCGCAGTATTGAATCCCGCGGCGGAAGAGTGATCCAACTGGGTGTGAGGTTGAGCTTTTGATTCCGGCGATCCTACTTCTGCTGCTTTCAGCAGAACCCCCGCCGACCGTGATTCGCATCGCCGTGCCTCAGCAGGAACCGCCACTCGAACGAGGTGCGTTCGCCGCCAAACTGGATGGCCTCGAAGCGAAGGTGCTGCGCGTACAGGGGCCAGAAGATGATCTTGTCTTGCTACTCGTAATGGATGTCAGCGGTGACGCTACGTTGGTTGATACCGCGCGGGATGCATTGGTGGAACAAACCGGCAAGCTTGCGAAGAATCAGTGGGTAGGCCTGCTGCGGTCACAAGACAGCCTCAAAGCACTGGTCGACCCAACTGCAGATCGTGAAAAGATTTCCCAAGCCATCAAGGATTATGCCGCCACGGGAAAGGCGGGATTGCTGGACAGCGTGGAATCGGTGGCGTCAATCGGGCAAAGGATTTTGCAAAAGAGCGGTGCACGCGTCGCCGTGGTCTATGTCACAGATAGCAACATTGCCAACTATCGTGAAGACTACACGAACCCGGTTATCAATGCGAGCGACGCCCGAGACTTGAGCCGCAAGTTTCCCGATCAATTGGTGCGCGAGAAAATTCAAAAGATCTCCGATCAATTGGCGCGATTTGAAACGCCGATCTTTGTTGTGCAGCTTAGCTTCTTCGCCGACCCCATTAATGAGGCATACCAGCGTGGTCTGGCACAGCTTGCCGAGGAGTCAGGCGGGCTCGGAGTTTTCTGCCGCAGCCGGGGCGAAATCCCCGAAGCCGTGGATCGTGTCATGATGGCAGCGGCACGGCATTGGAGTGTCGCCGTGGAACTGAAGAGCGGCAAGCGCCGCACCGTGACGGTCGATGTATTGAACGGAGACAGGGACATCCCAAACCGCGCGCGTTTCGCGCTGGGAAAGTAATCGAAACGATGAAGAACTGGATTGTGGTCGCATTGCTGGGATTGCTTGGCGTCACAGGCTGGCTGGGGTGGCGAGCCGAACAGGGCCGTCTTGCGGTGGCCGGCCGCGTGGCCAGGCTCGAGGCCGAGCTTCTCAAGACAGGTGTTGTCGTTCCGGTCGAGGAACCCACGCAACTGCTTGAAAAAACTCCAGCGGTCTCGCCGAAGCAACCAAGCATCGTTAAAGATAAGGTCGATGTCGGCAATTACCTTCAGATGATCGACAGCCTGCGGGCAAAAACGCAGGAGCTGGAAAAGGACATCGAAGAGGCACGCGAAGATGCTCACAACGTCAAAGAGAAAGCCGAAGCGCAAGCCGAAGAGACCCGCAAGCTCGCCGATCAACTCGCAAGCCTGCGAGAAGATCTGGGCAAGCAGCAGCGCGTCAGCGATGCTCTCGACGCCGAGTTGAAATTCAAAGCGCAGCGCCTCGTGCAAAGTGAAACCGCTGAAAAGCTGCTGCAGGAAAAACTGGCAAAGGCGGAGCTAGCCGCCAAGAGGGCCGTTGTGGCGAACAAGGAAGTGGAAGATCTCAATCGCCGCCGGGAAGCCGCTGTGGTTACCCTCGAGCGCCGCTACCGCGAAGTGACCGACCTTTACCGCAGCTTCAGCCTGAATCTGCAGACTCGCGAGAACCCAGGCCAGGGTCTTCAAGCCGGTGACCTATCTCGCATCCAGAACGCGCTGCAACAAGCCGAAGACGAACTGCGCCAATTGCGCGGACTCAACGCGCGTATGGCAGAACTCGCCCGCGGCAAATAAGCTCTACGGATTCCGGAGCGGAATCAATGCGGCGATGCGCGCATCGCGAAAATACAAACCACCCCACAGTATCATCCCAAGCAGCAGTTGCGTCAGCCAATCCTCGTGAATGCGAACATGCGCCGCGATTGCCCCTCCGAGATAGCCCGTAAGCAGAATCGCCCCAAGCACTAGGTTCTGGGAATCACGTACACAATCGTAATGGCCAATTCCAGCAATCCGAGAGGCACTGCAAGATCGGCGGGCCAACCCAGGTGTTCGAAGACTTTGACAAACTCAGGGCCGCCCCTCAGTTTCATAACGCCACTCATTGTCAGCATCAAAACTGGAATCGCGCTCAAAATTCGGCCAGCCCAGAGTTGGAGTGCAGGGTTCATATTTGCTTCCTTTGCAAGTCTATTGAAGTGCTCGCTGCATTTCATCACTTCCGATGCGATTCGAGCAACTACAGCAAGTCTGGAATATGTACGTTTTGTTTCACGAACACGGATGGCAGGATCGGTCGGCCGTTGTGGCTACTGAGCTATCATTGGAAGTGATCTCAATGTCTCAAGACCTTTCAGCACCCTTGCCCGCTCGCACATTTTGGGACAAAGTTGGCATGTGGCTTTCCTATGGTTGCGCAGTTCATTGCGCCCTGATGCCCTTCGTGATCGGCTACCTTGCCGTGAACGGGCTGGGATGGATCGCCGAAGAGACCACAGAATGGACGATCATCATCGCCAGCCTTTCGATCGGCTTGATCCGGCTCTTTTGGAGCTATTTCAAGGAGCACCGCCAGCCCGAACCGGTAGTTTACTTCCTGATCGGCGTATCGCTGATCTTCATCGCCAAGAGCGTCTTTTTCGAGACTCCTGAAAACCTGGAACCTTTCGGAATGGTTGCGGGCGGCACGTTGATCGGCACGGCCCACTTCCGCAATCAGGCGAAGTGTAAGTGCTGCCAGACTAGCTAGTCGGGCCTGGCGCGCACAGCCGCGATCTTAAACCCCGTTTTCCCGTAAGGGCTGTTTCCGTCCACAATCTGAAACTGCCCATATACGGAAACTTCCTTGTCCCACTCCACTCGGTTGGCCCCTCCCGTCGCTACCTCCACCAGGATGATCTGGTTCGGCGGCGGAGGCGGCGTATGGATGCACATGCCCGCTTGGGGCACTAGCAGGAACTCGGTCACTTGCTCGTCCTCGTCGTCAAATGGCACCATGAACCCGTTGATCTTGATATTGGCCCCTGTGTAGGCCGCCAGATCGTTGGTGGACTTCCCGGTCTTGACGTCGAGTCCTCGCAGCACCTTCCACTCGATCGGCTTGAAGCCATCCAGCTTCACCGACTTTGGCGCTTCAGATTCCTCTACCGCCATCTCAGGGCGGCTGGCGTCCGTTGCCCCCGGCTTTGCCTTCACGTCGGTAACCTCGACGGCACGATAGGTCGGTCCGCAACCGGCTAGGGCAATGGCGATGAGAGACCAAGTGATAATCTGAAGTTGCACGGTGGAAATGGGTGTATAGCCGACATCATCGCAAAGCGCGGGTGCTGTTTGCCATTTCGGATGTTCTGCTCACGGCGCTGGCCTTTGAGGCCGCGTACCTGACGCGGTCCCTGTTGCCATTAACACACGACTTCTTCCTGACCCCAGCAATGAAATTGTTGTTGTTTGGCGTGGCGGCACTGTCGAGCGTGGTTTTCTGCCTCTGGGTACAAGTTTACGACCGATTGGATGGGGCCAACCCCTACGTCGTTTTTCGAGAGACCGCAAAACAAGCTGTCTTCGGCATTGTCTCCATCGTATTGGTCGATTACTTTCTGAAACTCGATTTGAGCCGGCTGTTTCTTCTCTGCTTCGTCGGCATGCAGTTTTTGGTTCTGGTGCTGTTTCGGTGGAATGCGGGCAGCTTGCTCGGGTTGGTGCGCCGCGAGTTCGGAGGCGAGCATTATGTTCTGATTTTTGGCTCGGGCCCCCGCGCGGAAGATCTGGCTCAACAGATCAAGGCCAACGCCGTTGCTGGCACACGAGTGCTGGGCATTGTCGACGACGCAGAGACCGTAACTGCCAGATTGCGCGATCACATTGTCGACGAGGTTCTCTTTGCCGTTCCGCCAGAGCGCCTCAGCAGCCTCGAAGATCTCTTTTTGAAATGCGACGAGGAAGGTGTCCGCACTCGTCTTAGCCTCGAGTTCTTTCCGCACGTCAACAGCGAAGTTTATCTGGATCGCCTCGGCCCTACACCGATGCTCACCTTCAGCGCCACGCCCACTGACGAGATCAAACTGCTCGTCAAACGCCTGATCGATTTCTCTGCTGCCGCCATAGGCCTGCTTGTGGCTTCACCCATATTGCTTGCTGCAGCATTGCTGATCCGCATCACTTCGCCCGGCCCGGCGATCTTCCGCCAGCAGCGTTGCGGTTTGAATGGCCGCAAATTCACTTTGTATAAATTCCGCTCGATGGTCGAAAACGCCGAGCAACTCAAGGAACAGTACGCGCATCTCAACGTGAAGAAGTTGAATTTCAAGATCCCCAAAGACCCACGCCTCACAGCGGTCGGCCGCTGGTTGCGAAAGTTTTCGATCGACGAATTGCCACAACTGTGGAATGTGCTGAAGGGCGATATGAGCCTGGTGGGCCCAAGGCCGGCCACGCCCGATGAAGTGGATCTATATGAGGGCTGGCAGCGCCGCCGTCTGCGCATGCGTCCGGGCCTCACTTGCATTTGGGCCGTCGAGGGTCGCGACCGCCTTGACGTCGAAACCGTGATGAAAATGGATATGCAGTACATCGACAACTGGTCGTTGTCGCTCGACAGCCGCATCCTGCTGCGCACGATTCCGCTGGTATTGTTGGGACGAGGAGCCAATTAGATATGCAGTTATTGCCAACTGAAGAAGAAGTGGTGGAGTTGTTGCGCGAAACCGGCGCTTTGCGCACGGGTCACTTCGTGTATCCCGACGGTTCCTACACCGACGAGTATCTCGGGATGCCGCTCGTCATGAGCGACTACAAGCACGCCAAAGTGCTCAGCGTCGCGCTGAGCCGCAAGATTCGCGCCAATTCCGAGCTGCGGGCCATGCTGCCACAACTCTCCGTTGTCGCTCCTGCCACCGGCGGTCTCCCTGTTGCCTACGGCGTCGTCGAAGCTCTCGGTGCAGCAAAAGTTTATTGGGCCGAGGCTGATGGCACTCGGCGTCCACAACAGTTCCGCGAGTTTGTGGCCCCACAAAAAGGCGAGAAAGTGCTGCTCGTCGACGACATCTTCCGGACCGGGCGCAAGCTCGAGCACCTCAAGGAACTTGTCGAAAGCTTCGGCGCTGAAGTAGTTGGCCTCGCGGTGATGATCTATCAGCCCTGGCCGGACGCTCCCGACTTCGCACCCCTGCCGATGTTCTACCTCGCCAAGCTCGACAGCTTCGCCGCGCGCGAGGTTCCTGAAGAAGTCCGCGAGAACGAAGAGAAGGTTGTCCGCGTCTGGAGCTAAGGCTAGATCCTCGATTCCAGAGCCTCTTGCCAGCGAACTCGATTCTTCGCTAGCTTGTGGTCCGTAGTTTGTGTTATTCTACATTTTCGCGCAGTTTGCGGGGACGTAGCTCAGTTGGTTAGAGCGTCGGCCTGTCACGCCGAAGGTCGCGGGTTCGAGCCCCGTCGTCCCCGCCATTTCCTCCCGCCACTCGCTCGATTTATGTTCCCCAACAACTCCCCTAAATTGCAGATCGCCCAAAGCGATGACTATAAAGAGTCGTATTCAAACTCGGTCCAGGTGCGGGTCAACCTCTGGGACTTCTTCCTGATGTTTGGCACCATTTCACAAACTCAGCCGGACACCGTGAACATCACTAATTTTCAAGGTGTCTATCTGAGTCCGCAGCAGGCCAAAGCACTGGCGAATCTGCTCAACCAAAACATTGCCCAATACGAAGGCACCTTTGGCGAAATTCGTCTTGAGCCCACTGGCGGCAACGGGCCGCTGCAGTAGGCTCGCGCCATGCGCCGGGCGAGTTCGATCGGCATTCTGTTTGCGCTGTTCGCATTCATCTTTCTCACAACCCACTTCAAACTGATCTCATTGCCCTTCTTCTGGGACGAAGCAGGGCAATTCATCTCTCAAGCTCATGACTTGCTGGAAGGTCGCGGGTTAATCCCGCAGTCGACGATGCCCAATTCCCACCCGCCAGGATTGCCTCTCCTGCTCGCCGGAATTTGGAAGGTGACAGGCTATTCGATTGAAGTCACCCGCATCACGATGCTGCTCTTCGGAACTGCCTTCGCCACCATTGGCTTCCTGCTTGCGATTGAGTTACTCAAGGGTTCCCGCGGGGCACCAGCATTTTTCGCCATTGCATTGCTGATCGCCAATCCCCTCATCTATACCCAATCGATGATGGCCCAGCTAGATCTGCCATCTGCAGTTTTCACAACTCTGCTGCTGCTTGCCTATCTCAGGCAACAGGACAAATTGGCCATCGCTGCTGCCGTTTTGGCGGTTGCCTTCAAAGAAACCTCGATTGCGATTCCGATTGTGCTTGCCGCTTTCGCCTGGCGCGAAGGGCGCAGCCAATTCGCGCTGCAATTGGCACTCGCACCAACTCTCGTGGTTCTCAATTGGGTCGCATTTGTCTGGTTCTCGACAGGACGGCTCTTTGGCGATGCCACCTATGCGGAGTACAACCTTTTCTATCCGCTGCATCCAATCCGCCTCGGCTATGCGCTCCTTCGCCGCATCAGCTATCTGGGCCTTGAAAATCTCCACATCGTCCCTGCAGCTCTTCTGATTTGGCGTTGGAAGCGGATTGGGTTCGATTCGCGATGGCGCCCCGTAGCGCTTGCCTGCATCGCCCAGACGCTGCTCGTAAGCGTCACCGGTGGTGCAGTGCTCGAGCGCTACCTGCTGCCGGTTCTTCCCGTACTCTACGCAGCATTCGCAGCCGCGATCTCAACTCTCGAAAAGCCTTGGCGTTACGCCACGATCGGCATATCCTGCGCCGGGCTACTGGCTATGCTGTTTCTCAATCCACCTTGGCCTTACGCGCTAGAAAACAACCTTGCCATGATCGACATGGTCGAATCTCACAAGAACGTGGCGGGGCTGATTGAGGCGCGCCTGGGGCGCAACCGCATCACCACGGCCTGGCCGCTTACCGATGCGCTTCGCAAACCCTATCTCGGCTACGTCGAAGAACCCATCCCGTCTGTCCGCTCGGTCGAAGACTTCTCTCTCGAAAGGCTGCGAAGCCTCGATTGGACCAAGGGCGATGTTCTGATTCTTTATTCGCGAAGCTGGAACCCTGAGACGAGCCTCGCCCGCTGGCCGGCGATCGAAGGATTTCTGAGGCGGTACTTTCAATTTGCAAAAGAAGCTGGGGTCAGTGAAGTCACGACCATTCCAGGACTCCAGTCCTTAATCGGCTTTGAACAGCGCGGATTCTGGGTGGAAATCCTGGTAGTTCCCTAGTTCGCTCTCAGTTGCAAGATTTCGAAGCCTTCCGGCTTCTGAAACTCAAATAGCGAGGCGGCAAGCGGCACGTTTCGCAGCTCTGACTGAAATGCATAGGACATCGTCGAGCCGTCCTTGCTCTTTACAGCAACCACCGACAACCGCCCGTCCGGCTCCGCAAAAAACTCTACATACTCGTAGGGTGACTTCGCGGATTTTGGATAGGCCCGAATCTTCCATTGCGTGCCTGGTCGCGAATGTTCGAATCGATTGAAGTCTCGAGCGAAATCGAGTTTGCCAAGCAGAAATGCGAGGGGCGCGCGAAGATCGTCCGATTCCCTCATTTCGCTCACCTCGACGCGACGCGCCGAAGGCACAACGTAGTAGATTCTCTTCGCATCGCAAAGAAAGAGCTTTCCGGTTGGCTGCGCATATTCCCAACGCATCCGTCCTGGCTTGCGCAAATAAAGGATTCCGCGCTCGGTCACGCGACGGCCTTGCGCAACGGCCATGGTTTGCTCAAACTCGCTCTTGAGGGTCGCGGTTGTGTTGTAGCGCTGCTCGATGCGTTTCAGCATCGTGGGCAGTGTTTCTGGGGCTTGGGCCAACAGCAGGGTTAGGGGGATAAGCGTGAAATGCGCCATGTATTGTCGCTTTGACGATGATAGTGCAAGCGGTCGTGAAGCCGACCGGGCCTGCCTTGCCAGAACTCGATTTCTTTTGGCCTCAGCAGATAACCGCCCCAGAATTCTGGCATCGGCACCGACTGGCCATCAAACCTCTGTTCATGTAGACGACGCGCTGACTCTAGGGTTTCACGGCCTTCAATCACCGAGGATTGAGCACTCGCCCACGCTCCGATTTGCGAAATCCGTGGACGCTGGTTGAAATAGATCTCGCTCTCTTCCCGGGAGACCTTTTCTACCGTCCCTGTGGCACGCACCTGCCGCTCCAGTTCCTTCCAATGGAAGCAGATCGCAGCAGTCGCATTCGCCGCCAGGTGTTTCCCCTTTCGGCTCTCGTAGTTTGTGAAGAACGAAAAACCTCGCTGGTCGAGTGCCTTTAAAAGCACGATGCGCACATCGGGCTCACCGGTCGCCGATACCGTCGCCAGACTCATCGCATTTCCTTCAACAATCCCGGCAGCGAGGACGTCATCGAACCAGCGGTGAAATTGCTCAAAGGGATCATCAAGCGCATCTGCTTCAAGCAACCCGCTCATCTGATAGTTTTCGCGGAGTTCCGCGTAACGGTTGTCATTAGGCATAACTAAAAACTCGGGTTCACGATAAAACCATCCGGGGGATGGCCGAGAATGTTGTTCCGACTCAAGCCCCAGTACCAGAAATGGGCCGCGATGTAGGCGCAAAGCACGGCGTCGAGTTGATCCTCGCATGCTTTAAGTTGCGCTATCGTCTCGCCGCAGAAGGGCAGCGTCGAACTGCTAAAAGCGGGGCGACGTTTTTTGAGGCTCGCCGCCAGCAATTCTCGGAACCGCTCGAGGGCAATCTTACGGGAAGCAACAGGTCCCTTCTTATAAGACAAGATCTGCGGCAGATCGAACAGCCTCAGGCTTGCGGCATTTGGATAGACCTCAAACAGGTGTTTGCTCACAGATTGGAATGAGGCCGGCAGTTCGGTTGAGTATCCGCGTTCTCGTATGCTCGAAACCAATTCGAGAACTCCTGGGGCAAAGGGCAACCCAAGATGAACGGGGTAACAACCAGCACGCTGTTTTGAGAAAAGGCGGTGCGCATCACGGTCTGCCTGGCGAGTTCCCGAAGCGTTTCGGATCAACACTGGTGCGTCGAGCCCGATCCAGGCTGGTTCGTCCGACGGCACGGCTTCCAACACCGCTGCATGGGTAGCCAGCCGATGCAAACTGCTTAGATTGAGACGCTTTCCGTCCCACTCAAGGCGCGCCAAACCGCTCGGTTTTCCCATCCATCCCAGATCGATGCCGTAGAAGGTCACTGTCTGTTAGATGCCCGCTATCGCAATTCGCTATAATTTAGGAGTGTTTGCCCAAAGAGGCTAACAGCGGCACCCCCCGCCAAAACGACATTTGTTCAGGAGTTTCAATGTTTGATCTGTTCCGGCGCAAGGATACCAACTTGCGCATTTTGCTTGGAGTATTGCTGGGCCTGGTTGCCCTTTCGATGGTTGTAACGCTGATTCCTGGATTCGGCTCAAGCGGGATCAATATGGGTGCTGGCGAGGAAACGGTGGCCAAGGTTTGCGGTGATCCCGTCACCGCTCGCGAAGTCCGGCTCAAAGTGCAGCAAATGCTCAATAAGCAGCAACTGCCCCCGGAAAGCGCCGCAATCTTCATTCCTCAGTTTGTTGACCAATACGTCGCTGTCAAAGGCGTTGCCTGCTACGCCGGCGAAACCGGCCTGACCGCTTCGGAAAAAGAAATTGCTCTCAAGATCCAGAAGGATGTCCCCGCCCTCTGGCAGGATGGCAAGTTCGTCGGTGGCCAGATGTACGCTCAAATGCTGAAGCAAGCCGGCCTGACCGTTGCCCAGTTCGAAGACAGCATCAAGAAGGACATCGAGACCCAGCGCCTCCGCACCCTCGTGCTGATGAGCGCGGTTGCTACACCGAAGGAAGTCGAAGATTTCTTTAAAGAATCTGAAGAGAAGATCAAGCTGGAATACACCGTCATCGATCCGCTTGAAGTTGGCAAGGGAGTCAAGATCCCTGAAGAAGAATTGAAAGCAGAGTTCGAAAAGAACAAGTCCTCTTTCACACTGCCTGAGACGCGCAATGTCTCCATGTACAAGCTCGACGCCAGCAAGGCCCAGTCGAATTTGGTGATCAGCGAAGCCGAACTGAAGCAGCTCTACAACGAGAACATCGAAAACTTCCGCTCACCGGAACGGGTTCGCTCGCGCCACATTCTCTTCAAGACCCAAGACAAGAACGAAGCAGAAGAAAAAAAAATCCGCGCTTTGGCTGACACTGTCTACAAGCAATTGAAGAGCGGTGCCAAGTTCGAAGAGCTGGCTGCCAAGTATTCTGAAGATCCTGGCTCGAAGGCCAACGGTGGCAGCATCGGCTTTGTAACCAGAGGCCAGGCTACCAAGAACTACGACGAATACATTTTCTCGGCTCAGCCAAATGTGCTCAGCTCACCCATCAAGACTGAATTTGGCTACCACTTGATCGAAGTTCAAGAGAAGTTGCCAGCCGGCATGCGGTCGTTTGAAGAAGTCCGCCCGGCCCTCGAAGCGGACCTGCGCCAAAGCAAGAACACCGATCTGCTCGGCAGAACAGCCGACCAGATCAAGTCTGAATTGGCTAAGAGCAATGGGCAAACTTCTGCCACCGCGCAAAAGCTTGGTGTGGAAGCGGTTAAGTTCGAGTATGGTGCAGAACAGACCAGCATTCCCGGCCTCGGCCCCAAGCCCGAGCTTTTTGCTGAGGTTCGCAAGCTGAAGCTGAACGAAGCGAGCGATCCGATCACCGTTGGTGAAGGCAGCATGGCAGTTTTGGTCGTCAATCAGATTGTCGCTTCCCGCCCCGCCACGTTCGAACAGGTGAAAGAAAGCATTCGCGGCACCAAGGTTGTTACCGCGTCGTTAAAGCTTGTTGAAGACTTGAAGCAGAAGGGCGCCGCCATTATGAACGCCCCTGGCGCAGACCTCTCTCGAATTGCCAAGGAACTCGGCACGAGCGTGAAAGAAACCCAGGAGTTCAATCGCCAGGGATTTGCCGACGGCCTCGGGCCTGCCTCTGCCGTAACCAGCGCTTTTGGCAAGAAGCCGGGCGACCTGGTGGGGCCTCTGACAGTAGACAACAAGTGGTTCTTCGTTCGAGTGGTCTCCAAAAAGGATGCTGACTTGAGCCAGTTGCCAGCACGTCGTTCGGAAATCGTGAACCTTGTGAAAAACCGCAAGGCCAGCGAACGCGCCGACATCTTCGAAGAAACTCTCGTCAAGCGCATGATCAAGGACGGCAAGATCGCGATCATCGAAGACGCTAAGAAGCGCGTTGCTAGCGGCTACGGCGGCTAGTTAAGAGATTCGGTCCAGCCTCAAAAATTCCTGAAGTTGTTCATGGTCGCATTCTTCGAGTCCCTCTACGGGGCCGAAGTATGCGACTTTTCCTTCGCTCAAAAATACGACACGGTCCGCCACTTTTCGCATCAGTTCGAGATCGTGAGTCACCACAACACTGGTCAGATGCAGTTGCATTTTCAGCCTCAGCATCAGGTTCCCCAGGTGGTTTGCCATAATCGGATCCACCATGGTGGTGGGTTCGTCGTAAAGAACACACTCGGGCTGCGCTGCAAGCGCCCTGGCGATTGCCACGGCACGGCGGTGTCCCGTCGATAAATCGGCCGGGTATTCGTCGCGATAAGGCAGCAAGTCCACCAGGTCCAGCAATCCATCCACCACGTCTTCCTTGTTTTGCGAGTCGTAGTCATCTCTCAATTCGAGGGAGAACAGGATATTTTCGCCCACCGTGAGCGAATCGAACAACGCTCCAGACTGAAACACCATCGTGACTTTCTTGCGGATCTTCCTCAGTTCCGCCTCGTCGTAAAACGTAATGTCCCGGTTGCCGACAATCACGCGCCCTTCGTCCGGTTTTAGAAAACCCATGATGTGCGCCAGCGACACCGATTTGCCCACACCGCTCCGACCGATCACCGCCACCGTCTCGCCTGCAGGAACATAAAAATTCGAGTCGACTAAAATGGGCCGGTCGAACGTCTTATAAACGTGCCGGAACTCGATGTAATAGGGAAATCCTTCAACCGCCACGATTTACCTTTCCTTCTCCCGGCTATTTCAGCACATCTTCGGGACGATTCCAGTTTGCCAAGATTCCGGGGTCTGGTGGGATGAGAATTTCGGTTGGGATCTCTTCGAGCACACTTCGCACGCGGAGTTGGCCCCGATCGAGGGCGGAACGGACCTGTGGCAGTGCGTCCTTATGCCACACCGCGCAAAGCGGATTGGGCGAATTTTTGTTGATTCCGCTGGCGATACACAGCAAACCGTTTGGTAGCTCAGTTGCTTCCGTCAGCTTATTGAGCCAATCGGGCTCCATCAGCGCCAGGTCGCAGGCCAGGATGAGATTCCAATCCTTGCTGGAGTTCGCCAGGGCGGTTTCGATGCCGGCGAGCGGGCCGCAACCCGGTCGCAAGTCCGGCAAGATCGGGTACCCAAAACTTTCGTATCGGCCCTCCGGGGCCACAACATGGAACGCTTCGCCAATCGACCGAAGCATCTCAGCCAGGTGTACTAGTAAGGCTTTATCCCCAATAGGCAAGAGGGCTTTATCCCTACCCATGCGGGAACTGCTTCCACCCGCGAGTAGAAAAGTGGCAACGGAGCGAAACCGTGGAGCATAATTCATTGATTCAAAAAGGGTTTTCGATTATGATGAAATGGAACATCATGGGCCGCTTCTGTTTTAGCCTAGCGTGCTTTTTTCTCGCCGGTGCAACCTCATGGTGCGCCGATGCGAGTGTTGTTCGTACTACAGTACGGGTGGATCGCGGCAGTGGCCGCTTGATCCGCACTCAGGTCCTGCTGCCCCGCGAAGTTCCTCCTGTCGAAGTGATTGCCCGCGAGGCCATCGCAAAGCCGGTCGTTGCATCGCGCACCGAAGTGGACGAGATCGTCGAAAAGGCTTCGGCCGAACATGGAGTGGATCCGCTGCTGGTTCGCAGTGTGATGCAGGTGGAGAGCAACTTCAATCCAAACGCGGTTTCTCCCAAAGGTGCCATGGGGCTGATGCAGTTGATGCCCTCTACGGCCCGCCAGATGGGCGTGACCAATGCTTTCGACGTTCGCCAGAACATCGAAGGTGGTGTCCGCTTTCTTCGTTATCTCAAAACCAAATTCCAGGATGATCGCCTGGTCCTTGCCGCTTACAACGCTGGCGAAGGTGCCGTCAAAAAGCATGGCTGGATCCCGCCCTACCCAGAGACCGTTGAGTATGTCTATAAAGTGGGGCGCAAATATGGGGAGAGCAAGCGCATGCAGCAGCCCGTCGTGGCTGCCGCGCCTGCCGAGCCGATTCAACAGAAGATCCAGCAGTTCGTGGATGCCGAGGGAAGAATCCATATCGGAATGCCATAGGAGTTCATGAAGTACTGCGCTCAGCACGATTGCACCAGAGGCGGATTGCTTATCGGCCTGTCGCTGTTGCTGTGCGGAGCACTTGCCGGGCAGGATAAGCCCAAGCTGAGTTCGATCGGACAGATTCAGGTCGCGGTGCAGAATTCTGTCACCAAAGTCATCGTTTCGGTGAATGGCCTGATCGACATCCAGCACGACCAGTTGGAAAACCCTCCTCGTTACTTTGTCGACTTCGCCGCTACAATTCCAGCGCTTGGCGGTAAAGGGCCTCGCGGTGTAATGCAGGCAATCGCTGGGGCTGGGCCGATCCTGAAGCAGGTCCGCGTTGCCGAGAATCAAAAGGGTGTCACGCGGCTTGTCTTCGATCTCGAAACGGCCGAAGTCGACTTTCGCACGATCGTCCTGAAGGACCCCAATCGCCTTGTGGTTGAACTGCGCCGCAAATCTGCCCCCAGTGGCATGAAAAACCCACTGGCCACCGCGCCCCCGACTGTTAGCCGTGCGGAACCGCGGATTTTCCGCCCTTTGCCAACCAATCCACCGAATGCCGGCAAGTCTATCTTCCGCATGGCGGAGCCGCCAATTCTAGCCGCCTCCACCTTCAAGCTGCCCAAGGCTGAACCTTCTCAGATGCCCTATCGCGTCAGCGGCTTCGTTCTGCGCGATTTTCAGGCCAAGCTTCCATTAAACTCTGTGGGACGCCAGGCCGAAAGATCTCAAGCTGCCGGCGTTGCAGCCACCAGGCTTAGCGCCGGCAAGCAATCGCTCACGCGCGTGCTCGGTCTCAAAATCGGACGCGTCGTGATCGATCCCGGCCACGGCGGACACGATGCAGGATCCATCGGGCCCACTGGCCTGATGGAAAAGGATGTCACCCTCGACATCTCAAGGCGCCTGGCCAGCCTGCTTGAAGCCGAGCTCAGCAGCGAGGTCGTCCTGACGCGCAAGGACGACGCATATATTTCCCCTGAGCAACGCACCGTCATCGCCAATCAGCAGCACGCAGATCTCTTCATATCGATCCATGCGAATTCTTCCACACTCAAGTCGGCGACTGGAGTCGAAACCTACTATCTCAATTTCACTTCCTCACCGGAAGCTCTTGAAGTTGCCGCTCGTGAAAACGCCTCCAGCCAAAAAGGTGTCGGGGACCTGGGAGACCTGATCAAGAAGATCGCGCTTAAGGACAAGATCGATGAGTCCCGCGAATTTGCCAGCCGTGTTCAGCAATCTCTCTTCTCAGGCAGCGCCAAAGCCGGAAATCGCACCAAGGATCGCGGAGTCCGCAAAGCTCCCTTTATTGTCTTGATCGGAGCCGAAATGCCAAGCGTACTCACCGAAATTGGCTTTCTCAGCAACCCGCGGGAAGAAGCTCTTTTGAGGAAACCCGAGTACCGTCAAAAGATTGCTGAGGCTCTCTATCGCGGTATCTCGCAGTATGCTGGCACCCTCAGTCACTTCAATCTGGCCCAAACCGGGGCGTCTGGCCAAAACTAACCAGCAGCTGGTCTAAACCGCAGCTGACAACGACCGGTCTTCCCCAAGAATGGACCGGAACACCACGCGGTTGCGCCCTGCGCGTTTCGCCTCATACAAGGATTCGTCTGCAATCCGCAACAAGGTCTCGGCGGAAACAGGGTGCCCAGGTAATGCCGTCGTGCTTCCAAAGCTTGCGGTCAATGCCAGCGAGATATCGGAATGAGCGTCTTCGTGGATTGGCATCGGCTCGCTTGCCAGGTTTCGTCGGATTCGCTCCGATTGGCTCTTCGTGCACGCCTCGTCGCAACCCGGAAGGATGATCAGGAATTCTTCGCCCCCGTAGCGACCCAGGGAATCGTAAGACCGAATGGAAGCTTTGATTCTACGGGCAGCCTCGCAAAGCACGGCGTCTCCAGCGATGTGTCCATGGGTGTCGTTGACAGACTTGAAGAAGTCGATGTCAAGAAGCGCAACTCCAACCGGCAGATTTTCCCGCTCCGCCCGTCCAATCTCCCGGTCCAATACTTCAAAAATCGAATGGCGATTGTAAACCTTGGTGAGCGCATCGTGTGTCGCCTGCTGCCGCAAGGCGGACTGCGTTACCAACAACTCTGACTGCAGATCAACAATTCGACGCCCTGCGCGCAGCCGAACCTGCAATTCATGATGATTGAACGGCTTGGTCACATAGTCGTCCGCCCCAGCATCCATGCCTTCAATCAAATCCTCGCGCTGATTCTTGCTGGTCAGCAAAAGCATGTAGGTGTACTTGTCCTTGTGCTGCTGTCGCGTCAGACGGCACACTTCGGGCCCGGTCAACTGAGGCATTACCCAATCGAGAATCGCCAGTTGTGGCGCACTCTCCTTTTGCAGAATGTCCCACGCTTCCTGGCCATCACAAGCCACAACGGGCTCGTAACCCCATTTCTTCACCGTTGCTTCAAGCATGTGCCGACTGACAATGCTGTCATCGGCAATCAGAACTTTCATCCCTTTGCTTTCTTCCCGTTACGCCCAGTACGGACCTCTTGAGACACCTCTATTGTTTGCTTTCTCGAGCCCATATGCAAGGGGGACCCGTTCGCCTCTAAACCCTTATCGGCATTCTTTGCGGATTTCCTGTATGTTTAGGAAGATGCTGAAGCTCATCTTTATATTCCTAAATGTACAGTTAGCGGCCCAAACACTGTCTATTGGCGATTTTCCTCAAGTTCAAGTCCAGCAGTACCCACAGTCTGCCCCGCCTCAATCTATGACGAAGCAACTCAAGGCCACCGATGGTTCTCAATGGACCCTCGCCACCAGAGGAGTGTTTCGGGACGGCAGATTGTTTCACAGTAAAAGATTTCTTCCTTGCGATTCAGCACTCGGCTTCACCGAACCCAAACCAGGCAGAGTCCGGGTACACACGACCTGCGGCGATAGCGAGCTCCGGTTCGAGTCCATACGCTTGCGGGACAAAGCCAAACGCTACGAAACCATCGCCATCAAGCACGATCGCCACGGTTTTGTCGCTGACACTCGCGACAATGGCCGCACTGCCTCCAACGACAATGACGGCCTCTGGACAGCCATGTACGCGGTCGCCAAGCTGTTTGAATACAAGTCCACCAACGACAAGCAGGCCCTGGCACGGGCCGAGCGCGCGACGAAAGCGGTTCTATTCCTCGAACAAATCACAGGCGAGCCCGGCTATCCTGCCCGATCCTACATCGACCCCACAGAAATCAAGCCTAAGGACGGCTTCTGGTATTGGACTGCTGATAAAAAGTACGAATTCAAATCTGACACCAGCTCTGACGAAAGCGTTGGCCACTTCCTGCTGTTCGGAATGGCTTGGGACCTCTTACCCAAAGGCAAGCTCCGCGACGAGGTTCGCGAAACCTGCCGCCGTCAGATGGATTACATCCTGAAGCACAACTACTATCTGATCGACCCCATGACCGGCAAGCCAACCCGCTGGGGCAAGTGGAGCCCGGCATACTTTGAGGGTGAGGGCAAAGAAGATGCCCCGCTCAACGCCCTGGAATTGATCAGCTTCCTCAGGACCACTGCCCACGTCACCGGTGACGCCAAATACGAACGAGAGCTGGCCAAAATCATCAACGAACTCGGCTATCTCAAGATCGCCGGCCGCCTCAAAGAGCAACGCGAAGAGCTCAACTATTCTGACGAAGAACTCGCCATGCTCAGCTTCTACCCGCTTCTCGTGTATGAAAAGAACCCCGACTACCGCGCCGGAATCCTCAAGGCTCTCGACGACTGGTTTGAAAACATGCGCCCCCAGCGCAATCCGCTCTGGAACGCTATTTACGAAATCGGCCGCGGCTCAAACCCCGAACTCCGTAAAGCCTCCATTGAAACGCTGCAGCGGCTCCCGCTCGATCTGCGCTACTGGCGCGTCGAAAACAGCTGGCGCAAGGAACTCCCCATCGCTGCCAAACCAGACCGCTTTGGCCGCAAAGAAACCACCGTCTTTCTACAACCCGACGAGCGCGCGATGATGAAGTGGAACAGCAACCCCTTTATCCTCGATGGCGGCGGCGACGGTAGCAGCGAAAACGATGGCACCATCTTCCAGCTTCCTTACTGGATGGGTCGCTATCACAAGCTTTGGGGCGAACGCTGAATCCGAAATACCCAAAGCAGGAAACCCGCAATGAGCTTCGGCATGTCGAGCAAGTCGCGCCACAGTGGCCGACCTTCCTTGCCGATGATCATCGCTCCGCGCCGCATCGCGTAGGTATTGAATAGCATCGCTGTACACGTAAAACAAATGCTTACGATGATGCTGGTTTTCAACTTCGGCGTCCCGCGCAAGTAGTGGACGCCAAACTCAATCAGGTGGTTAAACGCCGGTAGCGCCACAGATGTGATCAGGGTCGCCTTCCAGGCCGGCTCGGCCTTGCGAAGGCTCTGAATGATGCTCCCAATGAACCCCGCCACTGCAAACCGCCACAGGAACTCAGCCTGCATTGCCCCCGTCGCCGCTGCCGTTCCAGACGATAAATTCGTCGCAAAGTAAATTCCGGCGCGGATCAGCGCACTGGTAACGGAAGACTTCCAGTTCCAGCGAAGCACGATTTCACCCCACGGATCATTCAGAATTCGCCGGACAACAGAGCCGACTGGTTCACTTTGCATGCCTCTGGCAGGATAACTCTTCTCGCCTCCATGACACAATGGCCAAACATGACTTTGGACGATTGGGTCGGCGCCCTGGCGCAGGTTGTATCGACTGTATTTTTGAATCTGGTCAAGAGCCTGCTTGCGCCACTTCTGTTTGCACTTGTCGTTAGCTCACTCGGCAGAGCTACCGGCTCAATCGGACGCACAGGCCTGACCGCGGTGATTTACTTTGAAGTCGTCACCAGCCTCGCTCTGGTCCTGGGTTGGGCCTCCATGGCTTGGTTCGAGCCCGGCCTTTCCGTCTCCATCGCCGCGACCACAACGCAAACCTCTGGCGCAACCCTCACCAGCGCTCTGGTGGATGCGGTGCCGACCTCCATCATCGACGCCATGAGCCGAAATGCCGTGCTCCCCATGATGATCTTCTTCGGTCTGGTAGGTTGGGCGGCCCGTGCCAAACGAAATTCCGCCGCCTCATTGCTCGATTTCTGCGACAGCCTGCTTGCGGTCATGATGTCCTACGCGACAGTTGTGATCAAGCTGGCCCCCTTCGGCATGGTGGCCGCGGTCACAGTCACACTGCTGAATGGCGGTGTCGATAGCGTTCGCGGCCTCACAAGCTTCGTCATTGCCGCTCTCGCCGCGCAATTCGGCATGATTGCTGTCTATTTCTTGATTCTGCTGGGAATCAGAACTCCGATCGGGGCTTTTTTGAGGCACACCCGCAACGCGATCGTGATCGCCATGACCACTACCTCCAGTGCAGCAGCCCTGCCCAAGGCTCTCGAAGGCATGGAGCGCCTTGGCCTCGAGCGCAGCCGCCTGGGTCTGGTGATGCCTATGGGCCTCAGCCTCAATCTGGCTGGCAGCACAATTCAATTAATGATGGGGGTTCTGTTCGCGGCTCAGGCCGCGAGAATCCAACTCGACTTCGGCCAACTTGTGATGATTTTCTTGACGCTCAAGATCGCAGCTAAAGGAGTCGCTGGCATCCCGCGCGCCAATTTCGTAATTCTTAGCGCTACGCTGCCCACCTTCGGTCTGCCACTCGATAGCCTGCCATTGCTGCTGGCTGTCGACGGCATCATTGACATGGTGCGCACACCCGTCAACGTTCTTGGGAATTGCGTTGCGCCGCTCGTGGTCGAAAAACTAACCGAGCAACCGGGCCAGCGTTGAGCCAGGCACGATGATCGTCTCGTTGCGCTCGGGCCCGTTTGAAACACAACCCACCTCGACACCCGTTTGGCTCTCAAGAAACTTCAGATAATCCATCGCCTTCGATGGAATCTGGTCGAGCGACGTAATGCCCTTGGTCTTCGTGTTCCAGCCCGGCAGCACTTCATAAACCGGTTCGATCTTCGCTGCTTCCTCGTTGGTTGCCGGCATATCGGTCACCGTTACACCATTCACCTTGTAGCCGACGCAGACCGGAATCTCGGTCAGATCATCCAGCACGTCCAGCTTGGTGATGATCATGCTGTCAAAGCCATTGATCGTCGCCGTGTACTTGAGCAGCGGGACGTCAAACCATCCGCAACGGCGTGGCCTGCCAGTGACAGAACCAAATTCATTGCCTGCCTGGCGAATCTGGTCGCCTTGCGGCCCTTCGATCTCGCTTGGGAACGGCCCTGCGCCAACTCGCGTGATATACGCTTTCGAAACGCCGATGATCCCGTGGATCTTCGTCGGAGCAACGCCCGATCCGGAACAAGCCCCGCCGGCACTCGCGTTCGAAGAAGTCACAAACGGATAGGTGCCGTGATCGATATCAAGCATCGTCCCCTGCGCCCCTTCAAACAACACGTTCTTGCCCGCGCGAATGGCTGAGTTCACAAACGTCGCCGTGTCACAAACCAGCGGCCTCAGCTTTTCGGTGTATTGCTTGTACTGCTCGAGAATTTTGTCGAAGTCAATCGTTTCCGACACGCGGAACGCCGACGCCAGCGTCATCTTGTCTTCGCTCAAAATGCGGTACAGACGTTCGAAGCCCTGCGGGGAAACCAGATCGGCCATGCGAATGCCGCGCCGCCCGATCTTGTCCTCGTAACAAGGTCCGATACCGCGAGCGGTCGTCCCGATTGCGACGCGGTCTTCCCGCGATTCGCTGACCTTCTCCACCATCCGGTGGAAGGGGAAAATCACGTGCGCCCGGTTGGAAATCAACAGCTGACCGCGCACATCCACGCCAGCCGCCTCCATCGCTTCGATTTCCTGCATCAGCGCCGCAGGGTCAACAACCACACCGTTGCCGATGACTGCCTTGACGCCAGGCCTCAGAATTCCGCTCGGAATCAGCTTCAGTACAAACTTCTTTTCCCCAATGTAGACGGTGTGTCCCGCATTGTGCCCGCCCTGGTAGCGCACCACCATGTCGAAGCGATCCGAAAACAGATCTACAATTTTGCCTTTGCCCTCATCGCCCCACTGGGCCCCGAGCACGATTAGATTTGCCATTTCGAGTTGTCCAAATCTCTCATTCTATCGCGTACACTGAAGGTTTACCCCACTTCAAATGAAGTTACATGAGCTTTTCGTCGCTCTGGGCGAAGATTCCTTTCGTTCCCAGCTTCGCGGCATATCCATCGGCACCCTCCGCACGTATCAAATTTTCGATCGCGTGAAGTTGCGCTGCCACCTTGCAAAACTGAATACCGAAAACCTTCGCGCCGCCTCCGGTCGCCTTTGGGAAAGGCTCAAAAATGGCGAAGAAGACCTCGCGCTAGAGCTCTCCCAGGCCATCCTCGTCTCGCAGATGAAGATCATCATCGATGTGCTGAATTTCTTTGGCATCCCGCATGAGGACGGATTCTTCGCCAAGGACACCGAGCCCAAGCAGTATCTGGCAGATGGCTGGCAGCAAAAGGCCTACGATCAATTCAAGGCCGCCCATCCTCCTGCTTTGGTCGTTTTCTACCTCAACCATCTGGCCCACGAAATGGATGAGAACCATCCCATCTTTCAGCCCGCGTCATGATCGCGCAGATTGAAGCCCTCGCCGAAGGGGCGCTGGCCCGCATCGCCGCCGCCACAGATCTCGAAGCCCTCGAAGCCGTCCGCGTCGAAGCTCTCGGTCGTAAAGGCACTCTGGCCGACTTTGGCAAGCTCATGGGCAAGCTCAGCGCCGAAGAACGCGTCGCTGCTGGCAAGGCCCTCAACGCCGCGAAAACTTCTCTCGAAGCTGCCTTCGAGCTGAAAAAGACCGCCTTTGAAACGGCCGCCCTCAATGCGCGCCTGCAAAGCGAATGGGCTGACCTCACGATTCCACCAACCGGAATTCTCCCGGGTAGCCTTCACCCGCTGACACAGATCCAGAATGAGATCGAGTCGCTGTTCTTCTCGATGGGCTTTGCTGTGCTCGACGGCCCGGAAGTCGAAACCGAATTCCACAACTTCGACGCGCTCAACATTCCGCCAGACCATCCTGCGCGCGACATGCAGGATACCTTTTGGCTGGAGGGTGGCCACCTCCTGCGCACGCACACCTCACCCGTGCAGGTCCGCGGCATGCAGCGGCTTGGGCCCCCACTGCGCATGATCGCCCCTGGTCGCGTCTTCCGCAACGAAGAAGTCGATCCTTCCCACGAACACACGTTTTATCAGCTGGAAGGGATGATGGTCGATCGCGACGTTTCCATTGCCAACCTGCTTTATTTCATGAAGACCCTGCTCGGCGGGATCTTCATGCGCGACGTCACCGTGCGCCTTCGCCCCGGCTTCTTCCCCTTCGTCGAACCTGGCTTTGAGCTCGATATCCAGTGCATGGTCTGCGGCGGTCACGGATGCCCGGTTTGCAAGCATTCCGGCTGGGTCGAACTGCTGCCCTGCGGTCTCGTTCACCCCAACGTGCTTCGCGCAGGCGGCATCAACCCGGACGAATTTGGCGGCTTCGCCTTCGGCCTTGGCCTCACGCGCCTCGTCATGATGCGCTACTTGATTGATGACATCCGCTGGTTGCAATCGGGCGACCTGCGGTTCTTGAAACAGTTTTAGGGAGCCCCCATTGAAGTTCTCCTACCAATGGTTGTCGGAACTCGTCGAAGATCTCGACATTGACGCAAAAGAAGTCTCGCGCCGCATCACGCTTCACACGGCGGAAAGCGAAGGCGTTGAGCTGCACGGCTCTTTGCTCGACGGTGCCTGCCCAGCGACTGTGCTCACAGCGGAAGCGATCCCGAATTCTCACAACCAGAAGGCTGAGGTTGAAACCGAGCTTTACGGTCGCAAGACCGTCGCCTGCGGCGCTCCCAATTGCCGCGCTGGCCTCCGCACCATCTACGTCCCCCTTGGCGTCAAAAAAGTAAGCGGCATTGAGAGCGACGGCATGTTGGCCAGCCCCGCTGAGCTGGGTATCAACGGCGACCACGACGGCATCATTGAACTCGAAGCAGCTCTCGAACTCGCCTCTGACTCGGTCATCGAGATTGATAACAAGAGCCTCACGCACCGCCCCGACCTCTGGGGCCATTACGGCATGGCCCGCGAACTCGCGGCCATTCTCGACAAGCCTCTCGTCGACCCCGTCAGCATGGAACTGCTCCCTGCCGGTGACCCGATCCAGCCCGTCGTTATCGAGGACTACACGCTTTGCCCGCGCTACTCCGCGCAGGTTTTCGAAAACGTCACGGTCGGCGATTCTCCCTATTGGCTCCAATACCGTCTCCATAGCATTGGCCTGAATTCCATTAGCAACATCGTTGATGTCACCAACTGGATTCTGGCGGAGTTGCCCCAACCTACGCACGCCTTCGATGCCGATAAGCTCAACGGCAAGATCATCGTTCGTCGGGCAAAGGACGGAGAAAAACTACTCGCCCTCAACGGCGAAGAGTACACACTCACCGGGGAAGACCTCGTTATCGCAGACGAAAAGGGAGCGATTGCGATTGCTGGCGTCATCGGCGGCAAAGACTCTGCGATCGGCCCGGATACCAAGCGCATCGTTTTTGAAAGTGCAAACTTCAACGCAAGCTCGATCCGTAAGACCAGTTCGCGCCTCAAGCTGCGCACTGATGCTTCTATGCGGTTCGAAAAAGCGCAGGACCCGCACAATACCCTCCGCGCCATTGCACGCGCCGCGGAACTCCTGGAGCTCGTCTGCCCTGGCATCGTCGCCTCGGGTGGCCCAACCGATCTTCACACGGAACTCAAGCCCTCGCCGGTCATCAATCTTTCCCTGCCCTGGCTCCAGCGCAAGCTTGGTCGTGCGGTGCCAAAGCAGGAAGTAATTGGCATTCTTACGCGCCTGGCCTTCGGCGTCGGAGATCAAGGCGAATCGCTCCTGGTTACAGTTCCCACCTGGCGTGCTACCAAAGACGTTTCTATCCCTGATGATCTTGTCGAAGAGATTGGCCGCACCGTCGGCTACGCCACCATCGACCCGGTCGCGCCTGCCATGCCTGTCGCGCCTCCGCCAGTAAACGAAGAGCGCCGTTTCTACAACCAACTCCGCTCTGTGACGACCCAGCAAGGTTTCACCGAAGTCTACAACTACTCATTCCTGAGCGAGGCTCAGGCGGCTAAGCTCGGCATTCCCATTGAGGTGCACATCAAGGTTCTCAACCCCATCGCCTCCGATCAAAGCCTGATGCGCACCACCCTGCTGCACGGCATCCTGAAGAACTTCGAAGATAACCTCAAAAACTTCGATACCTTCCGCTTCTTCGAGATCGGCAAAGAGATTCACAAGCAGCCGGAAGGCTTGCCCAAAGAATTAGCCCATCTGGCTGCCGGGATCTATTCGGCAAGCGGAGACGGCACCGAAGGCCTGCGCGAATTGCAACGTCTGGCCCGTGCCATCGCCCCGGCAATGCGCTTCGAGCCGACCTCTGATGTCCGTCCCTTTGAGCATCCGCTTCGCTCCGTACGAGTCTTCCTCGGCGAGATGGAACTGGGTCGTATGTTCGAGTTTCACCCCAATTGGGTGGAAGGCCGCGCCGCGGTTCTTGATCTCAACCTCGGTCCTCTTTCCTGCACGATGGCAGGCATGCCCAGAAAGTATCAGCCTGTCCGCCGCTTCCCTTCGAGCGAATTCGACCTCAGCATCCTCGGCGAGGCCAGAACCTTCGCTGGCATGATCGAGACCATCCTGTGCAATGCGGCTTCGAGCATCGTCGAAAGCATCAACTACCTCCGCGACTTCACGCTCGCGGATGGCAAGCGAAGCCTTTCATTCCGAGTCACCGTCGCCTTGCAGGACCGCACCCTTACACAGGAAGAAATCACCGCCGAGCGCGACCGCATGATCGCCGCCCTGAAGTCCAGCGGCTTCGATCTGCGCTAGGAATTCTCAGAACATCTGCGCGTTTACGGCAGGTAGATCTCGTTCTTCGAGTACAGCACCGCGTTGCCACCAATCTTCACGCGATCTCCAGCAAGACCGCAGTGGAGTTCCCCACCCCGCTCAGAGATCTGCTTGGCAAACATCTCGGATTTCCCAAGCCGACCCGCCCAATAGGGGATCAGGGTCGAGTGCGCACTCCCGGTGACCGGATCCTCAGGAACACCCTGGGCTGGAGCAAAGAACCGGCTCACAAAATCCACACCAGGCTCATCTCCAGGGGCCGTCGCAATCACCGCAAACCGGTGGATCCGCGCCAAGGCCAACATATCCGGCGCAAGCCGCCTCACCTCGTCGGCCGTCTCATAGATCGCAAAGTAATCCCGTGCTGCCAGGATCTGCTTGGCGGGCAAATTCAAGCCCGCCAGTAAATGCTCATCGGGGCTGGTTGCCGTGGGCGGCCGCGAAGGAAAGTCGAGCGTATACAACCCATCTTCAATCGTCAGCCCCAACGGCCCGGACTTGGATTGGAAAACGATTGAACGCGCGAGCGGGTCGATGAACTGTTCGATAACAAACCCGGAAGCGAGCGTTGCATGTCCGCAAAGATCCACCTCGGTTTTGGGCGTAAACCAGCGTATATCGTACCCGTCTGGCGTTCTCACAAAGTAAACGGTCTCGGCGAGGTTGTGCTCGGCCGCCATTGCCTGCAACAGTGAATCGGGTAACCAGGAATCGAGTGGCATCACTGCCGCCGGGTTGCCATGAAACGGCTTGGAAGAAAATGCGTCGACGATATAGCAGGTCAGTGTCATTCTGACCTCATTATTGCAGCCCAACTACTGCAATCGTTGTCGCATCCGCTCGTTCATTACAAGTTCATCGAAGATTGCCAACACTTGCTTCCGGTAGCTGTAAACCCGCTTCAGGTTGTCGCGAAAGTTTGTTGCGTACCGGCGTGTCCCCAACCATTTCTGCAGCGTGTCTTTCGGAACATCGATATCTCGACGCAAATCCTCCGCCGAATGTCCGCGCAAGAACAAGCCATAAAACATGGCCGCTTCCCTTTGCGGTGCTAGCGGATCTGCTTCGTCCCGTAACAACATCGAAGTAGCTCTTCCTGAATATCGGATGCGCGCCGAGAAATCTGTGCGCGAAAAAATGAGTATACGGATTCAAACGCCTGCCTGCAATAGGCTAGTTTTAGCGAAGCGCGATTTCAATCTGGTCTAGAGCGGAGACTTCAGCCTCCGACACCTGCACTCCACCAAAACCCAGGAATCCCCCCTCGTGGGAAGCCTCCGCTACCCGCCGCGCCAAAGCAATCAGCCAACTCTTGAACTCAGCCGTTTCTTCCTCAGATGCCTTCGCTCGCAGGATATTGCCCAATTCCCGCAACGCCGCCAATCCAGCAGCGCGGATCTGATCGGGTGACTCGCTCTCTAGCTTATGAACGCTCAGATTCGTCTTTAGATCCTCAGCTAGAACCTGCATCAATTCTGTCTGGGCCGAAGCCAAGCCTTCGCGCAGCATCTCGGCCGCCGCAGCCGATTCCTTGAAGACGCCCAGTGGCCCGCTCGGGGCCGCTGCCATCACAATTATCCCGGTCAGCATGGGTACCTTACGAAACAGGTCCCATTCTTCAATAGAGAAGTTTGATTTGTTGGCCACCATGCCGATCATAGCGACTTATTCGGAATCGAGCCAATTATAGATCACGGCAACCAGTGCCGCCGCAAACAGTGGCGCCAGCCAGAACAACCACAATGGTTCGCGCACCCAGCCGACTAAAAAAGCCGCTGGCCCCTTCGAACGCGCTGGATTCATAGTGAGATTTGTCACCGGGACGCTGATCAGGTGGATCAGCGCCAGGGTGAATCCGATCGAAATCGGCGCAAAACCTGCCGGCGCTCGCTGCGATGTCACCCCCCAAAATCACGATGAGGAAGAACATCGTCAACACGACTTCTGCCACCAGCGTCGCCTCCATCGAATACTTTCCCAGAGTACGCTCTTCGCACCCAATCGAAGCAAATTCGCCCAACAGCTCCCTCCACCTGCCCAGCCCAATACGGCAAGATCTCCAATGAGGAAAAACGCTTGGCAACGACAAGCCCCAATGTCACTGCTGCGTTGAAGTGACCACCAGAAATCAATGGCCAGAGAAACCCTTAACAAACCAATGCCAACATTTGGAAATGCGGCAGCCAAAACTGCGCTGCCACTGCCCCCCGAAAGTGAGCCAGAAGGTGCCGAAGAATTCAGCACCAACACATTAACAAATCTGCATATGAGACTCCTTTCAATGGATTAGCCGTTTGGAGTATACTCTCGGATGGAGTGTGTATCACCATGAAAAAGCTATTTGCAATTGCAACCCTTATGACTTCGGCGATGTTCGCTGAATCCTGGACCGGCACGATCGTCGACACTTCGTGCAAAACCAAAGACCTCGCCAGCCATACGAAGCAGTGCGTAATGGGCTGCGCCAAGAGCGGCCTCGGCATCGTTCTCAGCGACGGCAAGTTCGTCAAGTTTGACGAAGAAGGCAACACCAAGGCCCTCGCCGCCCTGAAGGCCAGCACCAAGGACAAGGACCTCAAGGCTAAGGTCACCGGCAAGCTCGATGGCGAAGTCCTCAAGGTTGCCTCTGTTGAAATGATGTAGTTTCCGGCTTGACCGCTGGTTTCGTAAGAACGCCTCTGCGCCTTAAGGTGCAGAGGTGTTTTTCGTTTGCAGAGAGGCCCAAAGCGGATAAATCGCCGGATTCTCAAGCCAGGTATTCTGGTGCAGCAGCACCGCCTTGCGCCAGGAATCGTTGGGGTTACGTCGGAGCAAAAACTGTGTATGCCGTTTTGATTCCAGCACCCTCGCCCTCGTGCTCTCCGGCTGTTCAGGATACAGCCCTGCCAGCTTCGAAAGAGTCTGCATCAGGTTTTCCAGCGAATCCTGCCTCACTCCCTCAATTAACGGGTGCATTTGAATCTTCGTCTGCCGCAGCCGTCTGCGCAATTGGTCTGAGGTTGTTCCCAACTTCTCAATTAGCTCTGCAAACAAAGCTGGGCTAACGAACTCGACACCTTCCAGCAGTTTTTCCAGTTGCCCCTTAACGCTTCTGGCCACGGCGATATGCCTCGACGGCTCGGTTGTGATCAGCCAACGACTTTGAAAAAACGTGATGTCCAGTCGAGCCAGGTTGCGCGACGAAAAAGATATCTTCAGTCACCGCTGGATTCAGAACCGCCCTCAATGATTCAAGCCCAGGATTCGCGATCGGCCCCGGCGGAAGACCCGTGTGCTGGTAAGTGTTGTAGGGGCTCTGATTCGCCAGGTCCGACTTGTAGATGGTTCCCCGGTACCGGTCTTCCACTAGTGCCGCGTAAATCACGGTCGGGTCACACTCGAGCTTCATCCCCTTCTTCAGGCGGTTATGAAACAGCCCCGCAATCCGGGGACGCTCCTCGGGCGCGGCCGATTCCTTCTCCACCAGGCTGGCTAAAGTCACAATTTCATGCGGCGACTTCGTGGTCTTCAGTGTCGACCAACTCTCTCGAAACTGCTTCGTGAGCCGAGCACACAGTCCTTGCGCAGTCAGCTTTCTCGGTAACCGGTAGGTGCTCGGAAACAGATATCCCTCGAGCGTCGGCGCTTGCGGGTCGAGATCGCGAATCAGCGAAGGGTCTTTGGCCGCTGCAATAAAATCGGCCCCACTCATCAGCTTCTCTGCATCGAGAATTCGGGCAATGTCATACATCGAAGACCCTTCCGGAATCGTGAGCTGGCCAAAATACACATCTCCGCGAGCAATCTTCGAGAGCACTTGATCCACCGAAGTTTCTTTGCGAAACAGATATTCGCCCGCCTGCAACTTCGCCTTCGGGTGCAGGCCCCGCCAGAGCCAGGCTTGCAACGGGCTGCGCAGCAATCCGGCAGACTCGAGTAGCTCGCCAATTCGCAATGTTGAGGATCCCTTCGGGATCTCAACGAATTTTTCTTCTCTATAAGCAGGGACCGGCTGGCGGTAAATCGCAATCAGAATGACGGCGGGAAGCCCGAGCAGAAATAGTGCTGCGAGAAATTTCTTCATTGGTGATCGAGAGATTGCAAATAACCTTCGAGGATCATCGTCGCAGCAAGCTGGTCAACCTTGCCCTTGCGCTGTTCGCGAGTCAGCCCGTATTCATCGAGTACGCGATGGGCTTGCGAACTGGTCAGCCGTTCATCCCAGAACACGATCGGGAGTTTTGTGTGTTGTTCAAGCCGCGCGGCAAACTCCCGCACTGCCTCGGATTGCTTCGACAAATCGCCCGACATGTACTTCGGGTCACCAAAGACAAACAAACCCACTTCCCGCTCGCGTGCCAGTTGCCCAAGCCATGCGATATCCTCACGAACCCGCACACGAGTGTACGTCGGCAGAGGTTGAGCGGTAACCCCGAATGGGTCGGAAAGAGCAAGACCGATGCGGCGCTTGCCAAAATCTAGGGCCAGAATGCGGCCTGAGGGTTGAGCCATCGTAGCGACTCTTTTAGTATGGAGTAACAGGACAGGGAGTGTCAGTCTTAGCTTCAGCCAGTAACGAAAACGAAACAACGGGTTCACCCGGGCGGCCCACCAGCACGGCCAGCTTCTCGGTGCGCCTCATCGCCACCGCCTGTGTGATCGCGATGCTCTACTTCGGTCGCGCCTTCTTCGTCACTCTCATTAGCGCCGTCATTATCACTTTTATTCTTCAGCCATTCGTGATCGGCTTTATGAGCTGGCGGCTACCCCGTTCCATCGCCAGCTTTCTCGTCTGCGCGATGTTCGTGCTGCTGGTTTACTTCGCCGGCCTCGGGCTGGTCACGCAGGCCAGCGGCCTTGTCGACGATCTGCCGACCTACAGCCAGCGGATCGGCCAGTTAATTGAGGGGGCAGGCGACCGCTTAAGCGATTTCGAAAGAAGCATGTCGCAAATGATGCCGAAGAAGCTTCAGGAGCAACGGACACCGCAAGTGGATTCACTGAAAAAAGGCCGCCGCGCCCGCGTGCCAGCCCCACCGCCTCCGGTTGATCCCAAATCCCCAGCGCCAGTCCAGGAAGTCCGCATCCAGCCTGAAAGCTCACCCCTGCTCACCTTTTTTTACGAGCGTCTCGAGACCATCTACAACGTCACACTGATGGCCAGCTTCGTACCATTTCTCGTCTATTTCATGCTGAGCTGGAGCGACCACATCCAGCGCGCGTTCTTGAGCATATTCGACACGACAGACCGCGCCATCGCCGCCAAGAGCATGGAGAGCGTCGCTCGCATGGCTCGAGCCTACATGGCTGGCAACTTTGTACTTGGTGTCATACTGGCAATCCTCAGCACGATCTTTTTCATGTTTCTGCAGTTGCCCTATCCACTACTCGTAGGCCCGCTCAGCGGCTTCTTGAGTCTAGTGCCTTACATTGGCCTGCCTCTCGCGCTGGCTCCGCCCGTGCTCTCTGCCCTACCGGTCTATGCAAAGCTTGGCGGCTACCTGGTGATTGCCGCTGGTGTGGGAACCCTCCATCTTTTCGCTCTGAATCTGCTTTATCCCAAGATCGTCGGCGCGCGAGTGCACCTCAATCCACTTGCCGTCACCGTAGCCCTCATGTTCTGGGGCCTGATCTGGGGTGGGATCGGCCTCGTATTGGCAGTGCCCATCGTAGCGGGCGTCAAAGCAGTCTGTGATAACGTTGCGGCTTGGAAACCATACGGCAAGCTACTAGGAGATTGATGATGAATCGACGGGAATTAATGCTCGCACTCGGCGCCGCCGGATTGATCGAAGCCAAAGGCCTCGATTGGTCGCGCTTTGCAGTCCTCACCGATGAGGTCGCCGGCAGTGAAGCCGACGCCATTGCCTTCGCCAAACAATACGGCCTCAAATGGGTCGAACTCCGCGACACGCCACGCGCCCAGGACCGCGCCCGCAAGAGCGAAACCTACTTCCGTATGGATCCCGCACGCCTCAAGCAGGTGCGCGCCGATCTCAAGGCCGCTGGTCTCAAGGTCAGCTTCCTCAACACAGGGCTGCTCAAGTTCGGCCTGCCCGGCACGGAACTCAAACGATCCAGAACGGAAACACCCGAAAACAAGACCAAGCGGGAAGCAGCCCAGGAAAAGCTCTACGCAGATCGAATGAAAGACCTCGAGCTAGCCATCCGCGCCGCTCATGCGCTCGATGTGGATCAACTCCGCGTCTTCGCCTTCGTTCGTGTCATTGATGTGCCGGCAATCTTGGACCGTCTCGCCAACGAGCTCGGCGAATACGCCCGCGTCGCCGAAAAAGGCGGCGTCACACTGTTGCTTGAAAACGAATCCAGTTGCAACGTCGCCACCTCAAAAGAGCTGGCCGACATGACCCTCAAGGTCAACTCGAAAGCTCTTGGCATGAATTGGGACCCGGACAACGTCTTCGCCTTCGGCGAACAAGCCTGGCCTGATGGGTACAAAACCCTGCCACTCAAGAAACTCGGCAACGTCCAGATGAAGGCAGCCAATGTCCTCGGCCCTCGCAAGGTCGACTGGAAGTCCATCATCGAGCAGCTGAACAAAGACGGCTATAAAGGCTGCATCGGCCTTGAAACCCATATCTTCGACGGCACCCTAATTGAGAAAGCTCACCTCTGTATGAGAGAGATCCAGGGCTACTTTGGCGTAAGGAGCTAGAACTCCTCCAAATCGAACCTTGCCTGTAGATGAGGGGTTCGCCCCGCTACACTGGTATGGAATGCACGAATTGCAATTGTTCCGGAGTCACTTGGACCAGACAGCCGAGCGACTCGCCAGCCGGGGGTTCCAGCTAGACAAAGACGGCCTCAGGGCTATCGATTCACGACGCCGCGAGGCCCTCACCGAAGTGGAGAAGCTGAAGGCGGAGCGCAACGAACGATCCAAGGATATCGGCGCGCGCAAGAAAGCCGGCGAAGACACCACCGAGTTGCAAGCCAGCGTGAGAACCATTGGGGATCGCATCGCGGAACTCGAAAAAGGCTCCGAACAGTACGATCTCGAGTTCATGGATCTGCTCAAGGGCATTCCGAACCTTCCCCACGAAAGTGTTCCCCTCGGTGGAGGCGCCGAAGAGAACGTTGAAGTGCGCCGCGAAGGCACTCCCCGCGCAATGGATTTCGAACCCAAGGCTCACTGGGATCTCGGCGTCGACCTCGGCATTCTCGATTTCGAACGGGCCGCCAAAACCACCGGCGCACGCTTCGCCGTCTATTTCGGCCAGGGCGCAAAACTCGAACGCGCCCTCATCAACTTCATGCTCGATACACACACTGGCGAGCATGGCTACATGGAGACCCTGCCACCCTTCCTCGTCAACAGCGACAGCCTGTTCGGCACCGGTCAGTTACCCAAGTTTGCCGAAGACCTGTTCAAGTGCGAGCGCTTTGATTTCTGGCTGGCACCGACGGCGGAAGTGCCTGTGACCAACCTCCTCCGCGATGAAACCGTGGATCTCGAAAAGCTGCCGATCAAGCTCTGCGCCTACACGCCCTGCTTCCGCAGCGAAGCGGGCTCCCACGGCCGTGACGTCCGCGGCATCATCCGCCAGCATCAGTTCCAGAAGGTCGAGCTCGTCAAGTTCGCCCACCCTGACAACAGCTACGCAGAGCTGGAAAGCCTGACTCGCGACGCCGAGAACATTCTGCGCAAGCTCGGTCTGCCCTTCCGCACCATGGCGCTTTGCACCGGCGATATGGGCTTCTCCAGCGCCAAGACCTACGACATCGAAGTCTGGCTCCCGGGCCAGAACACCTTCAAGGAAATCTCAAGCTGCTCGAACTTCGAAGCATTCCAGTCTCGCCGCGCGGGCATCCGCTTCCGCGGGCCCAAGAAGAGCGAATACCTGCACACGCTAAACGGCAGCGGGCTCGCCGTAGGCCGCACCTGGGTCGCTATTGTGGAGAACTACCAGCAAGCCGACGGCAGCGTCCTGGTGCCCGAGGCGCTGAGGCCATACCTCAACGCCGAAGTCATTACGAAGCAGGGGTTGCTGGCTTAGAAATTCAGCTTCACACCAAACTGGAACTGGCGTTGATTCTGCGTGCTGGTAAAGGCCAGTGGCGTCGACGCCGCGTTCCGGTTCCCGACAATGGGAGCCCCCAAGGTCTGGTACGGCACGTCGCCAACAACGTTGTTGATCGTGCGGAAGTTCGTGCGGTTGAGAAGATTAAACCCTTCTGCCGTAAACTCCACAAAACGCCTATCATTGGCCGAGAATTTGAAGCGACGCGAGATACGCAGGTCGGCCGTGAAAAAGTTCGGCCCTTGTCCCATGTTGCGCCCCAAGCCAGCCGGCCGCTTGTTGCTCACATACGTATCGCCTTGCGCGTCGAAGCCCGTCAGCACGTTGAAGGGACGCCACGAGTTGTACACCATGATCGGCGCGAAGTTCCAGCCCCAGCGCTCCACCACGGCATTGAAAACCACACGATGCTTCTGGTGAAACGGAGATAGCGAACGCTCAGCCCTCGCATTCAACTGATCCTGCGGCGAGTAGTCCGAATTGAAGTCAGTGGACTCATCCATCGCCTTCAACAGCGTGTAGTTGAAGTTGAACGTAAAGCCTTTGGCAAACCGCTTCGAGGCCTGAACCATCCCTGCATGATAGAAGCTATTGGCGCTCGATTCGAAGACATTGTTCTGCAGAATCAGCGGATTGATCCGATCGAACAAGGGCCGCCCATCGGGCAGTCGTGCGCCGGTGTAGCGCACATTGCGGCCAATGATGCGGCCAATGTGGGTACCTCGGTTGAAGTTGTAAGCCACGCTCACGGCAACGCCCGCGATCTGGCGCTCGATTTCAAGGCTCGCCTGCTGCGCATAGGGGTTCACATAGTCAGGATCAATCCCGAAAATCACCGACCCCGGCAGATTCGGCCCAACCGTGATCCCGAACGGGCGAAGGTCCCCTTCATTGATCGTCCGCCGCCCCAGCACGCCCTGCGCCAGCATCGTCTGGAAGATACTCGTCGAAGTCACAAACTGATTGTTCCTCGGGTCGCGGAACAACGTCGAAGAAGGCGTCAACAGAATCTGATTGATCTTCTTGCCCGACAGCGGAGCCGCGGTGCCCGCAACATTCGCATTCAACATCGAGAAGTAAATGCCATAACCTCCGCGGATCACCAGGTTCTGCGACTTACCAGGCGACCAGGCAAAACCAAAGCGCGGCGCGAAGTTGTTGTAGTCGCGTGGAACCGTGGGTTCGGACTGCTGCTGCACCTCATACCTCATCCCCGCCGTCAGAGTCAAAGATGGCGTCAGCTTGAACGCGTCCTGAATGTAAAGGTTATTGTTCCAGCTGGTATTGAAGTAGGAAGGGTCGCCGAACCCCTGCTGATACAGCTCAGGGATACCCAACGCCGCCGACTGCAGGGCCGTCACAGGAGTCGAAAGATTCGCGATCAATCGCGACTGCCCTGCCCCCGTCAAGATTTGCGACAACTGCGCCGGCAGCCCCGCATTGCCCGTGGCGGCAACCAACACATTTGCGAGCGGAATCCGCGACCCAAACGTGAATCGCCCGCCAAGAAAAGTCTCATTCACTGCATTGTTCCGGATCGGATTGAAATCGTAACCAAACTTCAGCGTGTGCCGCCCCGAGGCGCGCGTCACGTTCACAAGCGCCTGATAGTGACGCTCGATATTACTACCCGGCAAAAAGATCTGCCGGCCGAAAAACCCGAAGCCATTGATATTGATCTCAGGGCCAAGCTTGTCGACAGGATAGACATCGAAGCGGTCATAACCAAACTGAGCCCGGCTCTCGATCACCCACAGCGGACTCGGAGACCAGGTGTCGCCAACGGCCACCGTCGAATCCGTAAGGTTCAGCTGACGGCCCCGGTTGAATCCATCCAGCGCACCGAAGGAAGTGTTGTCCTGTTGATCCATCGTCGTGTTCGACCGAAAGAAGGCCGAGTGATTGTCCGAGAACTTGTGGTCCAGTCGCAGCGAGAACGTATTGAAACGCTGCGAAAACGGAAAGGTACCCGAATTCACATTGAATAGATTGTTCAAGAAGGCGCTCGATCGCGGCTGCAACAATTGCCGCCCTTGCGCAGCGAGCCCAACCAGCGTCGGGTTTCCCGTCACATCAAAGAAGCGGAACAGCTCTTCCTGCGAAGGCGTAATCCGGTTAAACACTCCACGATCCTGCAAAATTGGAATGAAGTTCGTTTCCTGCCGGTTCAGGGTCTCATAGCCCATGAAGAAAAACGTCTTGTCTTTCTTGATAGCGCCGCCCAGCGTCGCCCCAGCCTGAACTCGGGTGAAGGACGACTTGCCCGGGTCGAAATAATTACGCGCCTGGATCGCGCGGTGGCGAATGAACCCGAACGCATTCCCGTGCAACTCATTGCTTCCCGACTTCGAGATGATGTTCACAATGCCGCCCAGCGCATTCCCAAACTCGGCCGAGAAAGAATTCCGGTTGATCTGAAATTCCTGCGCCGCTTCCTGGCTGATCGACGGACGCACACCACCGCCTGCGTTCGAGATATTCTCGAGCCCGTCAATAAAGAACCCGTTGCCGCGGCCGTTTGATCCGCCAAATGACAAACCCGAATTCGGGGTCTGTATCGGGCGATAAGACGAATCGTCGACAAGCGAGGTCGTCTCGACAACACCCGGTGCCAACAATGCGAAATCAAGATAGTTCCGCCGGTTGATCGGCAAATTATTGATGCGGGCTTGTTCAATCGTGTTCGATTGCTGCGTGCGCTCCACTTCCACCGCAGAGATATCCGCAGTCACAGTGATTTCGGTTTGCACCGTCGACAACGGCAGTTGGACAAGGATCGAAATCACATCCCCAACGCGGATCTCGATGTTCTCAATGAGTTTGGAGGTAAAGCCATCGGCTTCGGTGCGCAGTTTGTATTGGCCGGAAGGAATCGAAGTTATTGTGAACCGCCCTTCGGCCCCCGCGGCGGCGGATCGCGTAAAGCCTTTGTCAGCGTTCAGAAAAGTGAGTTTGGCGTTCGGCAGCGGGTTCCCGGATGGATCAACCACGGTGCCTTTAATTTCGCCGGAAGTGCTGGTGGATTGGGAAAGGGCAGTAACTGCCGCCAGAAGTAGGGAAAGGGAGAGACGAGAAAATTTCACAACAACAACCTCAACAAAGGGGTGTAACGCGATCGCAACAACGAGATCACCACCTTTCAGGTTAACACCCTAGTAGAAGAAAACCAAATAGTAGATAGGAAGACAGCCGCGTATAATAATATGATGATTAAATTGACAAAATAAATTTATATAATAATACTTGTAGAATATGTATATATTGTTTTGCTTATGCAATTGATGGTCGAATCGGGAAAGGAAAAGTGAAAATGGCAAGCAGAGTGATTCTCTCTCTAGTTTTGTTTGCAATCACTTCGACGCAGTTGCTCGCTCAAGAACGAGTCGGCACCGTCGAAGGAACGGTCGTTGATGTGTCTGGCTCCGCAATCGCAGGAGCGGCCTTGGAATTGAAAGGTGGCACATTCGTCAAGGAGACCTCCTCCAACGCCAGTGGCGGCTACCTCATCGGAGCCGTACCCCCAGGAATTTATACGCTGACCGTGACCGCCAAGGGCTTCACCAAGTTCGTCGCCAATAACCTCTCAGTATCCGTGGGCCGCGTCACCTCCGTCAGTCCAAAGATGGAAGTCGGCCAGGTGACCGAAAGCATCTCCGTCAGTGCCGAAGCCCTTCAAATCGACACTCAGACCAACGTCGTGACAACCAACGTCACTGCGGAAATGTATGACAAGCTGCCCAAGGGCCGCAGCTTCGACACACTCCTTGGCATGGCACCCGGCACCCGGCTTGAGACCAAAGGCGGCGGTTACTCCGTCGATGGCGCCAGCGGTTCCGAAAACGTCTACGTCGTGGACGGCCTCGAGGTCACCAATATCCAAACCGGCGTCTTGAATCGCCAGAATCGCGTCCCCATCGAGTGGATCGCGGAAACGCAGCTCAAGAGCTCCGGCATCGACGCCCAGTTCGGCGGAGCGACGGGCGGTGTGGTTTCCGCCACCACCCGCAGCGGCTCCAACGAATTCCACGGACAAGCCTCGCTCTATCTCTCGACCGACGGCATGAACGCGGGACCGCGGCCCACCCTCCGGCTCAACCCCAACAACGACGATATCGCCGACTACTTCGGCAATACGCGCGATGGGCTCAGGTCCTTGAACCCGGGCTTCCGGCTTGGCGGACCCATCCTCAAGAACCGCATTTGGTTCTTCACCAGCGCCTACCCGCAATTTGAGAAGTTTCAACGCAACGTGAGATTTCTCAGTGGCCAGTCCGGCGTTTACGAACGCCGCGACCGGCAGGACTTCATCCTGAACAAGGTCGACTACCAGGTCTTCTCCAAGCTGCGTACGTTCTTCGCTCACCAGCACAACCCCTACAAGATCAACGGACTCCTGCCCAGCCAACAAGGCACCGATTCCTTCGCCACTCCCTTCAGCCAACGGGGCAGCCGCTCGCCAATGACCAGCTACAACTACCAGGCCGACTACACCGCCGCGAACAATCTCTTGTTCTCGGTTTTCGGCGGATACCAGTACACCAACTTTGCGGATTACGGCATCCCGCGCGGCACCCGCTACCGCTACCAGAACAGCAACCGCGCATTGCCCTTCACCAATGAGATTCCGGCCAGTCTGTTGGGCGCGGCGGGCAACTTCACGCCTGACAATCGCCAGACCACCCAGGACATCTACAAGCGAAACAACGTCAATGCGATGGGCAGCTGGCTCTTCAACAAGGGCGGACAGCACAACGTCAAGTTCGGCTGGACCTACAACAACATGATGAACTCGCCCGTTGCCGGCGCCTGGGCCGACGGCTACATCTTCATCTACTGGAATCAGGGCCGCAACGCACTCACCACCCCCGAGCGCGGCGCACGCGGACCCTACGGCTATTACATCAATCGCTCGTTCGCCACCCAGGGCGATGTCAGTGGCCGCAACATGGGCATCTTTTTCAACGACAGTTGGAGAGTAAACCGCAAGTTGACCCTCAACCTCGGCTTGCGCACCGAAAACGAATTCATCCCCAGCTACCGCACCGACAGCGGCATCGCCAGCCGCGCCATCAGCTTCGGCTGGGGCGACAAGTTTGCTCCCCGCGTCGGCTTCGCCTATGACCCCAGCGGCGAAGGCAAGATGAAGTTCTTCGGCAGCTATAGCGTCTACTTCGACCTGTTCAAATACGAACTGCCCCGCAGCAGCTTCGGTGGCGACAAGTGGAAAGACTACTACTACACGCTCACCACAACCAACATCTTCGACATCAAAGTCACACCGGGCTCGATCGGCAATGCCGGCACCTTCCCGGGCCGCTTGATCGAAGTGGTGGATAACCGCATCCCCTCAAACGACCCCACCAACAACCTGATCGACCCCGACCTCAAGCCGATGCAGAACAGAGCCTTCGACTTCGGATTCGAGAAGAACTTCGCCGGCAACTACTTGTTCCGTTCCCGTTACTCGCGCAAGTCTCTGATTCGTACGATCGAAGACGTCGGCATTCTCACTCCGCAGGGCGAGCAATACTACATTGCAAACCCGGGCTTTGGCTACACGATCGACCCGAAGAGGTTCCCGGCGGGCTACCCTGCCAACGTAACGCCAAAAGCCCAGCGCGACTATGATGCCCTGGAACTGTCGGTGACCAAGCGGTTCGCAGGCACTTTTGTCAATGCGAGCTACACCCTCAGCCGCCTCTATGGCAACTACTCTGGTCTCGCCAGCTCGGATGAGAACGGCCGCACCAGCCCGAACGTAAACCGGTACTTTGACGAAGCCTGGATGTCCTATGACCAGGGCGGCAAGCTCGTTACCGGACGCCTCGCCACAGACCGCCCGCACACGTTCAAGCTCTTCACCAGCTATAACCGCAAGTGGCTCGGCGGCAACATGCACTTCGCCCCGGTTGTGAACTGGTACAGCGGCACCCCGCTGACGACCGAAGTTCAACTCGGCGGCGTTCCCGTCTACCCGAACGGCCGCGGCGACCTCGGCAGAACTCCCATGTTCTTCCAGGGCGACTTGCTCTTGACGCATGACGTCAAGTTGAAGAGCAGCGATACACGCTACTTCCGGCTCGAACTCAACGTGACCAACCTGTTCAACAACGCAGCGGTCACAAACAAGTCGGTGAGCATCACCCATCCCAACGATGGCGACATCCAATTCGCCAACACAGCCGATATCTTCAAGGGCTACAGCAACTACCGTGCGCTGATGAGAGCTCAGGATATCCGGGTGAATCCACAGTTTGGTTTGGCGAGTGCTTTCCAGGGCCCTCGTACGCTCCGGATGGGATTCCACTTCTTCTTTTGATAGCCTAGTATCTTGATTGCCAGCGAAGCGATCGTGCTTCGAACCTATCCCTTTAAAGAAGCTGACCTCATCGTCAGCTTTTTTACACGTGACCACGGGAAATTGCGAGGTGTGGCCAATCGTGCGAGAAGACCCAAAGGCGGCTTTGGGAGTTCGCTCGAACGGTTGAGCCAGGTGCAAATCCACTACACGGCGCGAGAAAACCGGGACCTGGTTCGGATTGACCACTGCGATCTTCAACACTCGCAGTTTGAGTTAAGCCGTGTGTACACGACCGGGCTGGCGCTAGATGTGATGGCTGAAATCAGTGAACATTTGTTGCCGATGGCGGAAGTCAACGAAAAGTACTTCCGCCTATTGGCACGTGTGCTTGAGTATTTGCGCGGTGCGGGCGAAAGCGGAGTTTGGCGGGCGGTGACGTATTTTGAAGTTTGGTCGGTGCGGTTGAGCGGATTTCTGCCAGAAGTGCGGGTGGGGGCAGAGTCCATGGGGATTCTCGAAGAGATTCTGAAGCACAGTGTCGAGCAGATGCCGGAGCGCGATTGGACTGCCTCAACAGCCAAAGACTTGCGGCGGGCCATGGTGCGCTTGATCGAAGACCATATCGAGAGGCGCCTGCTGGCCGCCCCGATGCTGGAGGAAATGGCATGAAAACCTATCAGGAAATGATTTTCCGGCTCAAGCAGTATTGGGCCGAACGAGGCTGCATCATCACCGAGCCTTATGACGTAGAGGTAGGCGCCGGCACAATGTGCCCGGAGACGTTCCTGCGCGTGTTGGGTCCCGACGAGTACCGCGTCGCCTATGTGCAGCCCAGCCGTCGGCCCGCGGATGGTCGTTACGGCGAGAACCCGAACCGTTTATACAAGCACTCGCAGTTGCAGGTGATCCTCAAGCCCACACCTGAAGATGTGATTGAGCAGTACCTAGGCTCTCTCGAAGCCATCGGGATCGACCTCAAAAAGCACGACATCAAGTTTGAAGAAGACAATTGGGAATCCCCCACCCTCGGTGCCTGGGGCATCGGCTGGCAGGTCATGCTCGACGGCATGGAAATCACGCAGTTCACCTACTTCCAGCAGTGTGGCGGTGTGGATCTCGATCTCGTGCCAGCCGAAATCACCTACGGCCTCGAGCGCTTGTGCGCCTTTCTCCAGGACAAAGAAAGCGTCTATGACATCCAGTGGACAGACGCCTTCGCCTATGGCGACGTCCGGCTCAAGGAAGAGCAACAGTTCAGCGTCTACAACTTTGAGATGGCCGACGTGCCAACCCTCTGGAAGCTCTTCGAACTGCACGAAGGCGAGTGCCAGCGATTGATCGACCATTACAAGGGTCTCGAAACAGGCAAAGAACGCTTCCCGGTGTTGCCAACCTACGACCAGGTGCTGAAGTGCTCAAATCTGTTCAACCTGCTCGACGCGCGCGGCGCCATCAGCGTCACGGAACGTGTCGGCGTGATCGGCAGAGTCAGAAAGCTGGCTGTCGGCGTCGCCGGAATCTGGGTCGACCAGCAGTACACGAAGGGTGAGGTGGCGGCGTAATGGCAACGAAGGATTTGCTGCTTGAGATCGGCGTTGAAGAAATTCCCGATTGGATGATTGCCGACGGACTGTCGCATCTGGCGGGTAAGGTCGGCGAATTAGTGGCGCAGTTAGGTGGCCAGGTCGTCATGTCCGAAGCCACGCCGCGACGGCTCGCCGTCAAGGTCAGCGGCCTGTCCGAGCGCGAAGCCGACCGCGAAGAGTTAATCAGCGGCCCGCCCAAGCAGGCCAATCCGCAAGCCGTCGAAGGCTTCGCCAAAAAGAACGGCATTACCGTCGATCAACTGGAACTGGTCGAAACCGCCAAAGGCACCTACTACAGCTATCGCAAACAAGTCGCAGGCAAGGCAGCCGCCGAGATTCTCTCAAGCGGGCTGCCCGGCTTGATCCTCGGCATTCCCTGGCCCAAGACGATGTTGTGGCCTGGCAAGGGCGGGGCGCGGTTCATCCGTCCCATCCGCTGGCTGCTTTGTTTGTTGGGCGGCGATGTCGTACCGTTCACGATCAACGGCATCACCTCAGGCAACGAAACGGGCGGCCACCGTCAGTTGGGCGCACATCGTGTTGCGGTCACGATCGACAACTACGAACAAAAACTGCGCGAGAACTTTGTCATCCTCCGCGGTGAAGAGCGGCGGGCGAAGATCGTGGCGGGCTTGCCCGCAGGCGTCAAGGCCGACGCAAAGCTGCTCGACACGCTCACCAACATTACCGAGTTCCCGACACCGATTCTGGGCTCGTTCTCGGCGGACTACCTCAGCCTGCCCGAAGAAGTGCTGGTCACCGTCATGCGCTTCCACCAGAAGTATTTCAGCGTCACAGACTCAACCGGCAAGCTAGCCGCTCAGTTTGTCGCCGTCATGAACACCTCGGGCGACGGCGACGGTCTCGTCAAGCATGGCAACGAACGCGTACTGCGTGCCCGTTTCAACGATGCCCGCTTCTTCTACGACGTCGACCAGCAGAAGCATCTGCCGGCCCGCGTCGAGGACCTCAAAGTAGTCACCTTCCAGGCCCAACTCGGCAGCTACCACGCCAAGACCGAACGCGTCGTAGCCCTCGTCCGCGAACTGGGCGGAGACGATTCGGCCGCTCGTGCAGCCTTACTCGCCAAGACCGACCTCACCTGCGAAATGGTGAAGGAGTTCACCGAACTCCAGGGCATCGTCGGCGGCCTCTATGCCAAGGCCCAAGGCGAACCCGAAGCAGTGGCCACGGCCATCTACGACCAGTACAAGCCCGTCAGCATGGAAGATTCGATTCCGCGCACCCGCGACGGGCAATTGCTGAGCCTCGCCGACAAAGTGGATACTTTACGCGGCTGCTTTGGCATCGGCTTGATCCCAACCGGCTCCAAGGACCCCTTTGCCCTACGCCGCGCCGCCCAGGGCATCATCAAGATCCTCGCCGAAGGCGAGTTGCGCATCGGCTTGAAACAACTGGCGGCGGGCGTCGACAAGCTCGACGAGTTCCTGATCGAGCGCGTCAAATACTACACGAACGAAATCCGCGGCTATGCGATGGACGAAGTCAACGCCGTGCTGGCAGCGGGTGCCGATGACATCCAGGACGTGCTGGCGCGGCTCGAAGCCGTCAAGGCCGTCCGCGCAAGCGAAGATTTCGAACCCCTGGCGGCAAGCTTCAAGCGGATGAAGAACATCCTCGACCAGGCGAAGTTCTCCCCCAGCGGCAAGGTGGATGCGGGCTTGTTCGAAGACCCCTCAGAAGGCGCCTTATGGAAAGCCTTCGAAGCAGTGGTTGCGAGCAGCAAAGGGACGGGATACGCACAAACTCTGGCGGCAATGGCAACACTGCGGCCGGCGGTCGATTTGTTTTTCGAAAAGGTGCTGGTGAACGCGCCGGACATGGCCGTGCGCGCGAATCGGCTAACATTGTTATTTAGCCTCAAAACAGAGTTTTCGGGTATCGCCGAATTCTCAGAGATTGTTCCCAAGACACAGGAGACCCACGCTTCATGAAGAAGTATGTGTATTCGTTCGGCGGCGGCAAGGCCGACGGCGACAAGAGTATGAAAGACCTTCTCGGCGGTAAAGGTGCAAACCTCGCCGAGATGTGCCGCTACGGCTTGCCCGTTCCGGGTGGATTCACGATCGCGACGGAAGTTTGCAATATCTATTTCCAGAACGGCAACAAGGTTCCAGCCGACATCCAGCAGCAGCAGCATGACGCGCTCGCCAAGCTCGAAGCGCTCATGGGCAAGAAGCTCGGCGATCCCAACGATCCCCTTCTGCTCAGCGTGCGTTCCGGCGCGAAGTTCTCGATGCCGGGCATGATGAACACGATCCTCAACCTGGGTCTCAACGATGTCACCACGGCTGGCCTCGCCAAGAAGACGGGCAATGATCGTTTCGCCTACGATTGCTACCGCCGCTTTATCCAGATGTTCGGCGAAGTCGCCCTCGGCATCGAGATGGAGCACTTCGACCACATCTTCGACGAAAAGAAGAAGAAGCGCAAGATCAAGATCGACTCCGATCTTTCGGCCGCCGACCTGCAATCGATCATCGCCGATTACAAGAAGCTGGTGAAGAAGGAAACCAAGAAGGAATTCCCGCAGGATGCGCTCGAGCAACTGAATATGTCGCGCGATGCGGTCTTCCGCAGCTGGCACAACGACAAGGCGGTCTACTACCGCAAGATGGAGCGGATCCCCGATGACATCGGCACGGCTTGCACGGTTCAGGCGATGGTCTTCGGCAACATGGGTGACGATTGCGGCACCGGTGTGGGCTTCACGCGTGACCCTGGCAGCGGCGAAAAGGTCTTCTACGGCGAGTTCCTGATCAACGCTCAGGGCGAAGACGTCGTCGCCGGTATCCGTACTCCGCAGCCGATTGCCGACCTCGAAAAGGTCATGCCTTCCGCATTCAAGGAACTCAAGGAAATCACGACGAACCTCGAAAAGGCCTACAAGGACATGCAGGACTTCGAGTTCACCATCGAAGCCGGCAAGCTCTACATGCTGCAGACGCGTAACGGTAAGCGTACGGGTCCTGCCGCGGTGCGCGTTGCTGTGGAAATGGTGAAGGAAGGCCTGATCACCAAGGATGACGCAGTGACCCGCGTGGCCCCGAGCCAGCTCGATCAACTGCTGCACCCCGTGTTTGACACCGCAAGCCTGAAGTCACTCGTGAAGCTCGGCAAGGGCATCGCGGCCAGCCCCGGCGCAGCCGTGGGTATGGCGGCATTCAGCGCGCAGAGCGCGGTTGAAATGTCCAAGAAGGGTCCGACAATCCTGGTCCGTAAGGAAACCACTCCCGACGACATCGCGGGCATGGACGCAGCCAAGGGCATTCTCACCGCGGTGGGCGGCAAGAGCTCGCACGCCGCCGTTGTGGCCCGTGGCATGGGCCGTCCCTGTATCGTAGGCGCTGGCGCGATCTCGATCGACGAGAAGGGCAAGAAGTTCACGGTGAAGGCGGGCGACAAGACCGTCACGGTGAAAGAAGGCGACTTCATCTCGATCGACGGTACGACCGCCGATCTCTACCTCGGCCAGTCGAAGACAGTGGAGCCGAACACCAAGAGCGGCTTCCTCGCTGAGTTCATGGGCTGGGCCGACGAATTCCGTGGTGGCTTCGGCGTCCGCGCGAATGCCGACATCCCCAAGGATGCCAAGGCAGCTCGCAACTTTGGCGCTGAAGGCATTGGCCTTTGCCGCACCGAGCACATGTTCTTCGCCGAAGACCGGTTGCCCTTCATGCAGGCCATGATCATGGCTCGCGACGAGAAGAGCCGCCGCGCTGCGCTCGCCAAGTTGTTGCCGATGCAGCGCAAGGATTTCGCCGGTTTGTTTGAAGCGATGGAAGGCTTCCCCGTCGTGATCCGCACGCTCGATCCGCCTCTGCACGAATTCCTGCCGAAGCGCGAAGACCTCATGGTGGCGATTGCGAAGTTGCCGCATGCTGGCGCGAAAGAAAAGAAGGAAATGGCCGAGAAGTTCGGCTGCAAGGTCGGGGACCTCAAGAAGCATCTCCCGCACGTGTTGCATCGGGTCGAAGAGCTTCATGAAATGAATCCGATGCTGGGCCATCGCGGTTGCCGTCTGGGTATCACCTATCCGGAAATCACCGAGATGCAGGCACGCGCCATTTTCGAAGCGGCCGTCCAGGTTGCCAAGAAGGGCAAGAAGATCATTCCGGAAGTCATGATCCCGCTCGTGGGCGGCTATCGCGAACTCGACAACCAGAAGGAAATCGTAGTCCGCGTGGCGACGGAAGTTTTGGAGAAGGCCGGCATGCCGGATCTCAAGTATTACGTCGGCACGATGATCGAAATCCCGCGCGCGGCGATCACCGCAGATGAAGTGGCGCAGTATGCGGAATTCTTCTCATTCGGCACCAACGACCTCACTCAGACGACGATGGGGTTGAGCCGCGACGACTATACGAAATTCAACGCTCACTACGAAAACCTCAAGATCTTCAAGACCGATCCCTTCGGTTCGCTCGATCAAGAGGGCGTTGGCAAGCTGATTGCGATGGCGATCGACTTGGGCCGCAAGACCCGTCCCGACATCGAAATCGGCATCTGCGGCGAGCACGGCGGCGACCCGGATTCGGTGGCCTTCTGCTACCGCGTCGGCATGAACTACGTCAGCTGCTCCCCGTACCGTGTCCCGATCGCCCGCCTGGCCGCAGCCCAAGCCGCACTGGCCAAGGGCTCGAAGACCGAGAACCGGACAGCCTAACAACAACCGCATTGGCAAACAAGGGCGGCTGCCTCGCAAGAGGTAGCCGCCTTTTTGATGAGTCCTATGGACTTCCTTTCCTGCCTTTTCAGTTTAGGCTGGTACAGTTTTCGGGGAGCAGGTCATTACGTCGGCACGATGATCGAAATTCCGCGCGCGGCGATCACCGCCGATGAAGTGGCGCAGTATGCGGAATTCTTCTCATTCGGCACCAACGACCTCACCCAGACGACGATGGGCTTAAGCCGCGACGACTATACGAAATTCAACGCTCACTACGAAAACCTCAAGATCTTCAAGACCGATCCATTCGGTTCGCTCGATCAAGAGGGCGTAAGCAAGCTGATTGCGATGGCGATCGACTCGGGCCGCAAGACCCGTCCCGACATCGAAATCGGCATCTGCGGCGAGCACGGCGGTGACCCGGATTCGGTGGCCTTCTGCTACCGCGTCGGCATGAACTACGTCAGCTGCTCCCCGTATCGTGTCCCGATCGCCCGCCTGGCCGCGGCCCAAGCTGCCCTGGCCAAAGGCTCAAAGACCGAGAGCCAGACAGCTTAACAACAACTACATTGACAAGAGAAAGGCGGCTGCCTCGCAAGAGGTAGCCGCCTTATTCATGATCCTCACACCCGCCGCAAGAAAAGCTTGCCCCTCGGCCACATAGGGAAGACTTTGGAATGTTAACTTAACAATAATCGTTGGTACAAAACTTGGCAGCAGGTCAACCACCAACGCACGCCAAGATCGAATCATTGCAGCAAGTGGCTGATGCACACTACAGGATATCTCGCCGCCAAATTTTGGTCTTCCTGCCACTACTAATTAAATACTGATTGTCGGGGGTATATGTAAGGGCACACTCTGGCCAATAAGTATCCATCGGCCCTTCATGCCGAGGTACACTGTCATGGAATAACTCGCCGAGCAGTTTCCCGTCATCCGTCGAGTACACTTTAACGACCATATCCCATTGCTCCCAAAGGGCTTGCCTCTGACGTTTCGATGCAATCGCAATTCGTCTCTTGTCGGCCTGTCCGACCGGGCACATAGGTAACACTTCTATCCGGTCACATGGGTAACACTTAGTCTGGCAGATTTGGCTCTATTGAGGGAGGCAGAGGGGAGCCCCCATGGGGCTCCCCTCTGCGGCGCGCATCATCTTGGGGATCTCGCGGAACTGTCCCAACCTGGTATCGAGCAGCGCTACTGGATAGTCGTGGAACCATGCCAATTGCCAGCCCTCGCCGATCT
>VFZU01000017.1 GCA_016870995.1 Acidobacteriota bacterium | reverse complement strand
CAGCCGCTTCACCGCCGCTACCTTAAAATCCCGCGTGAACTTCCTTCGCGTTTCAGACATGACTCAAATTCTCCTCGTTGGAATTTTCTGAGTCTAGTCTCGTGTCTCACTTTTGGGGACAACTCCAGCGTTCACGTTGATGCGGCGATGCCGAACTTCCTGGTGCAGGAGATCTGCTCCGGCGTAGAGGCCGGAGTAAAAGAGAAGATCTGGCAGGAGTGGTTCGGCTTCCCAGCGATGCGGATGGTGAATGGTAAGTATCCGTTGCCGAGCAAGCCTGGGCTTGGTTTTGATCTTGAAGAGAAGCAAGTGACCAAGTACAAGTTCGAAGGCACGCGACCGATGGCGAGAGTGTTTCATCCTGACGGGTCTGTAGCGGCCTGGTAGGGGCGCGGATAGAATCTCAACAAAAAATGATCTAGTTTTTCGAGCGTCTGCGTTCTTAGCAGTATGAGAACAGCATCCGATTTGGCGGATTGGTGGGACAAGCAGCACGCAATGTCCAAGAAGGAACTGGATGCCTTTGTGGACGAGAATCCAGGCCTGTTTGGGGTAGTGCTGGCGACGGCGGTTGCCACGGCGATGGAGGTGGGGAAAGGCACAGTTGATGTGCTTCGAATCGGCGAAGGCCTTGCGGAGGGTGGTGTTAGCGGAGTTGGCAAAGATGCGTTACGGGCGCTCTCGATCGTGGGAACTGTGGGCAAAGGGGCAAAGATCATCAAGGAGGTGGTGGGGCGGAGCCGGATGATGAAGTTGATTGTTGACCCCGGTGGGAGGGCTGCGGACCTGGGAGGCGGCGGGCGGTGCGTGTATGTGTCGGCTACGCAGGCGTTGCGGCAGACGGGTCAGAAGGCGTATGCGTCGGTGGATGATCTGGCGAAGGAGTTGGGAATGCACCTTGATGAAATGGGTACGTCGAATGGCGGGGCGTTGCGCGCGATGCTGTTGAAGCTCAAGGCGTCGGTGGGGCCATCGTTAAAGTTCAAGGATTGGAAAGAAATCGAGAAGGCCGTGCCAAGAGATGGGAGCGTGCTTTCGTTTGGGCTGGGATTTCTCCCGCAGGGAGGACATCGTTTGTATGCCTTTAGAGATGCGCTTGGGAGAGTGCGGATTATGGATCGCGGAGGGAAGGGAAAGCTCCCAGTGATACTTGACGATATGGAGGCGGTGTTGAAGCTGTATAAGAAAACCGGGGTGTCTCGCTACAATGAGAGCTTTGTTATCAAAGATTTGTTTTTAAAGTTTGTCGGGCCGAAAGGATTGGCAACACTGGCTATGGAAGTGCTTGCGACGACAACGGGAGATGTGGAGACGACGGAAGAAATGTTTGAGGCGTTTAAGGCAGATAAGAAAGGAGAGGCACCACGGAAGCAGGCTCGGATTCAACTGGACCCGGCGTATATCAAGGCGGGAGAACCCTTGCCGGGCGGTATCTATGTGGTGAAGCGCGGGGATTCGCTCTCGAAGATCGCCGAGAGGGCCTACGGGAACATGATGAAGTATCCGGTAATTTATATGGCGAACAAGAGCAAGATCGGGCCAAATCCGAATCTGATTCAGCCTGGACAGGAGTTGTGGATTCCAGAGTTAAAGTGATTAGCTGAGGGTATATCCGGGGTCGATGCCCTGGAGGGACAATAGGACTTGGTGGATGTTGAAGGGGTGCGTATCGGCCCCGGTGAGCGCGTGGCCGATGACGTCGAAGGCGTGGGCAATGCCCTGGTTATCGTCAATGTCCATGTCGATCAAGAGTTGATTGTCGCTGTTGGTGGCGAAGGTCAGTTGGAGGTTGGCCTGGCGGTCGCGGGTTTTGAAGCTGCCTGAGGTTTCGATGCGTCGCCAGGGCTTGGGGAAGGTGTGGCTGATGCCGCTGGCTTCGTGAAAGTTGCTGTTGTCGTCGCGGATCGCGTCGAGGAGGTTGTCGTTGACCTTGGCGAAGATGCGGGCAGGGCGGACTTCGAGGATGCTCTCGATCGAGTCGGTGAGGTTGAGCGAGGCGGCTTTGGCGTGGATGTTCAGGAGGCCGGCTTTCTGGAGGTCGGTGAGGTCTTTGTAAGGTGTGGCGAGCTTGGCGAAGGCAGGGTGGGATTTGGTGGGGAATTTGGCCTTGGCGGTTTTGGCGTCGAGCAGGAAGGTCTCGTTAAGTTCGGTGGCGTCGCCGGGTTGGACGTTGACGAAGCGCTTTTTGTTGTTGTAGCGGTCGATGTCGAGGATGATGTCAGCGGAGCCGTTGGGGAAGGCGGGGACGTCGGCGAGCAGAACCGGTGCTCCGGTGAGCTTGAGGCGGTAGGCGGAATCGAGGGAGCGGAGGCGATGGTTGTAGAGGAGGAAGGTGGCTTTTGCGCCAGAGATGGGTTGGCCTTGAGCGTTGCGGGGGTCAATGAGAATCGAGCCGGTGTTGATGGGCATGGGAGTAGTCTTAGCTTAGCGGAGGTGGGGTGATGAAGGTTCTTCGCAATTTGTACAATGCGAACTATGGGGTTGACTATCTCGCAAGTCCGACAGAATCTGTTTGCGTTGGCTGATGCGGCAGCGAAGGGAGAGCTCGTCGAGTTTACTCACAAGGGAAGGACCTTTCGGTTGACTGTTGAGCCGAAGATGTCGAAGCTGGACCGGTTGAAAGGTCTGGAACTGTTGCCGGAAGGAATTAAGCAGGTAGATCTCGATCGGGCTCTGAAAGAGGTTGGGGGAGAAGCCTACGGCGCTTGGGAAAAGAACCAGCGGATTTCTGACGAGTGAAGATCTTTCGCCAGGGTGTTGGCTGCGGTTGAGATTTGAATTGCGGTTAGCTGGTAACGGTCATGACTTCTGAGAGCGGCTTTTTGGGGAGAGCGGGGACTTGAGCATCGGGGGCGGGGTAGCCGACGGGGATGAGGAGGAAAGGGCGTTCGTTGGCGGGGCGGTTGAGGATTTGAGTGAGGAAACCCATGGGACTTGGAGTGTGGGTTAACGTCGCGAGGCCTGCGAGATGGAGGGCGGAGAGCAAAAGCCCGCAGGCGATGCCGACGCTCTCTTGAACGTAATAGTGTTTGATTTTGCGGTCACCGTCGAGGCCATAATCGATGCGGAATACGACGATAAGATATGGACAGATGTCGAGGAAGGGTTTTTCCCAGTTGGTTCCGAAGGGGGCCAGGGCGTCGAGCCATTCCTGGGGGAAGCGACTTTCGTAGTTCTCGCGCTCTTCGGCTTCGGCGGCAAGGCGGATTTGATGCTTGATTTCTGCGTCGCTAACTACAACAAAACGCCAAGGTTGCTGGTTTGCACCGCTCGGGGCGGAGGCGGCCGTCGCGATGGCGTTTTCGATGAGTTCGAAGGGAACCGGCTCGGGGCTGAAGTCGCGGATGGTGCGGCGTTGGGCCATGATTTGGCGGAATTCGAGGGAGCGAGTGCTCTGAGTCGCGGGATCGAGGCGATCAAAGTGGAGCGGAATGAATTCGGGCATGGTTGTTGATTCGTTAAAAAATCCAGATTCGCACACATATTAGGGCTGTTGACAAGCAAAAGGAGCAAGGAAGAGGCTAAGGCCCATCTTTCCTGAGGTTTAGAAGGTGGAAAAATTGTGGATAAAGCGAGGGGCGATGTGGAAAGTTTGTGGTACTTCTGCAAGTCGTTGCACTGTATATAGATATTTTTCTTGCTGTAACACAATATCTTGTGTCATTATTGCTTACGCATCAAGACAACGCTAGCCTCCCCCGGCTGCCCAACCGTCCCCGTCTTGTTGCCTAAGTTTTTTAAGTATTAATAAAAAGAGGTTTCGTTCATGGGCCAGCTTGCTGTTGCACTCGGTGCAAAAATCCCCCAGGCCAAGAAGTCACTCCTGCGTAGCGATCGCAAGGGAGTGAGCTTCCCAAGGTATTTCACCGCAAAAATGGAGACTGGGAAGACCCCGTACGATGAGATTGTATGGGAGAAACGGACTGCGACGATTGGTAACTCGTCGGGTGCCGTAGTGTTTGAACAGCGTGATGTTGAGGTGCCTGCGGATTGGTCGCAGACAGCAACCAACATCGTTGCGAGCAAGTACTTTCACGGGAAGATGGGATCGCCGGAGCGCGAGACCAGCGTGAGGCAACTGGTTCATCGTGTCGTGGACACGATTGCGGATTGGGGTATCAAAGACGGCTATTTCAAAACTGCCGAAGATGGCGAAAACTTCCGCAGCGAATTGGCGCACCTGATGTTGAACCAGAAGGCATGCTTCAACTCGCCTGTGTGGTTCAACGTGGGCGTGAAGGAACAGCGCGGATATGGCTGGGTGTGGGATGAAAATACACAACAGATTCGGAAGCTGAACGTTGGTGAACACCGTCCGCAATGTTCGGCCTGCTTCATCAACTCGGCTGGCGATTCGCTGGAATCGATTCTCGATCTGGCCAAGACGGAAGGCATGTTGTTCAAGTGGGGTTCTGGCACGGGGTCGAACCTGTCCAGCCTGCGTGAAGAGAATGCGATCCTGAGCGGCGGCGGACGTGCCTCTGGGCCTTTGAGCTTTATGCGCGGCTTTGACGCTTTTGCGGGTGTGATTAAGAGCGGCGGCAAGACGCGTCGTGCCGCCAAGATGGTGATTCTCAATTCGGATCACCCCGACGTCGAAGACTTTATCTGGTGCAAGGCGAAGGAAGAGAAGAAGGCCCACACGCTGATCGCCGCGGGCTACGATTCGTCAATCGATGGCGAAGCGTATACGAGCATCTTCTTCCAGAACGCAAATAACTCGGTGCGTGCCGATGATGAGTTCATGGAGGCGAGCGAGCGCAATGGTGAGTATTGGACCAAGAGCCGCATCAATGGCGCGCCTCTGAAGCGCTATATGGCCAAGGACCTGCTTCGTCAGATCGCAGAAGCGACCTGGCAGTGCGGCGATCCCGGCATGCAGTTCGATACGACGATCAACCGTTGGCATACCTCGAAGAACACGAATCGCATCAATGCTTCGAATCCTTGCAGCGAATACATGTTCCTCGACGATTCAGCTTGCAACCTGGCTTCGTTGAATCTGATGAAGTTCCTGGGTCCGGATGGGAAGTTCCAGGTGGAGGCATTCCGTCACGCGGTGGATACCTGCATTATGGCGCAGGAAATCATCGTAGACAACGCCAGCTATCCCACGGAGTGCATTGGGCAGAACTCGCATGACTATCGCCCGCTGGGCCTTGGTTACGCGAACCTCGGCACGCTGCTGATGGCAATAAGCTTGCCGTATGACAGCGAAGGTGGACGCGATGTGGCCGCCGCTGTTACCGCTGTAATGTGCGGGCAGGCTTACCTGACCTCAGCTCGTGTGGCTGAAGCGGTTGGTCCTTGCCCGGGCTATGAGATGAACGAAGAGCCGTTTCTCGATGTGATTCGTATGCATCGCGACAGCGTGTCGAAGATCAACGCGGCCAATGTGCAGTCGGATCTGTTGAGCGCGGCGTGGGAATGCTGGAATGATGCCTATCAGGTGGGACGCGGCAGCGGCTATCGCAATGCGCAGACCACAGTGATTGCGCCGACGGGCACGATCGGCTTCATGATGGATTGCGACACGACCGGTATCGAGCCAGACCTCAGCCTCGTGAAGTACAAGAAGCTGGTGGGCGGCGGTGTGATCAAGATCGTGAACCAGACGGTGCCGCAGGCGCTGATCAAGTTGGGTTACTCGGCTGAGCAGGTGGAGAAGATCGTTTCTCACATTGACTCGACGGGGACGATCGAAGGCGCGCCCGGCTTTAAGGAAGAGCACCTGGCAGTATTCGATTGCAGCTTCCGGCCGATGAATGGGAAGCGGTTTATCCATCACATGGGTCACGTGAAGATGATGGCGGCAACGCAGCCGTTTATTTCGGGAGCGATCTCGAAGACGGTGAACATGCCGGAAGAATCGACGGTGGAAGACATCGCCGATGCTTACCTGCAGAGCTGGAAGCTGGGCATCAAGGCAGTAGCGATCTATCGGGACAACTCGAAGAAAGCTCAACCGCTTTCGAGCGGTTCTGCCAAGGGCGAGAAGAAGTCCTCTGCGAGCCTGGCTGAGAAGCAGGAAGTGAAGATTGTCGAGAAGATCGTGCACTCGCCGAAGCGCCGCAAACTGCCGGAAGAACGCGAAGCGAAGACGCATAAGTTCTCGATCGCTGGGCATGAAGGCTACATTACGGTGGGTCTGTTTGAAGACGGGACACCGGGTGAAATTTTCATCACCATGGCGAAGGAAGGTTCGACGATCTCGGGCCTGATGGACAACTTCGCGACGGCGATCAGCTATGGCTTGCAGTACGGTGTGCCGCTGAAGTTCTATGTCGACAAGTTCAGCCATGTTCGGTTCGAGCCGTCGGGCTGGACGGGGAACCCTCAAATTCCCTACGCGAAGTCGATCATGGACTATATCTTCCGCTGGTTGGGAGCCAAATTCCTCGGTGCAGAATATGCGCTGGGTGAAGCAGGCGAAACGACCAAGTTGGCGCCGACGGAAAAGGATCCTCAACAGGACCTGTTTGCACCGGCGGTGGCTGATGCGCCGGCCTGCGCAGAGTGCGGCGGGATGATGACCCGGAATGGTTCCTGCTACAAGTGCGAGAACTGCGGGTCGACCAGCGGCTGCTCCTAAGAGAAGTCTGAAACATTGCCGCCACCGGCGGCCTCAAGCGGGACTCTTGCTTGTGGCTACTGGTGGTGGTTTTGCGTTTGAAGGCTTCGTCGGTAATATCATTTGAAGGATGAAGCGACGTGAGTTTTTGAGTTGTGCCGCGGCTGCGCCGCTGGCTGGTGCGGCGGAGCGGCCCAACCTGATCGTGATCTATACGGATGATCAAGGCATCGGGGATGTGGGTTGTTACGGGCACCCGGAAGTGAAGACGCCGAACCTGGATCGGTTGGCGGCGAGCGGGGCTCGCTTCACAAACTGGTATTCGAATTCGCCTGTGTGTTCGCCATCGCGGGCGAGCGTTTTTACAGGGCAATATCCTGAGCGGCACGGGATTCTGGATGTCTTGACGTCGACAGCGCAGTTCAACACACCGGGGTTGAAGGCCGGCGAGAAGACACTCGCTACAGAGCTCAAGCAGGCCGGGTATCGGACGGCGCATTTTGGAAAATGGCATATGGGGAGTGCCGCTCAATCTCGGCCCATGGCTGCCGGGTTCGATGAATTCGTGGGGTTCTACTCGGGCTGGACAGACTACTACTCGCATCGTTATTACACGTTGGGCCGGGGGCAAAGCGAGATCGTTCATGACCTGTGGCGGAATGAGCAGGAGATCTGGGCGGATACGCGCTATCAAACGGAGTTGCTTGGAGAAGAGTCCTGCGCGTTTTTGAAGCGGCAGACGAAGGGAAAGCCGTTCTACATGAACTTATGGTTTGGCGCACCGCACTATCCGATGATTGCGCCGGAGAAGTATCTGGAGCGATTCTCGAAGTCGATGGATCGGGATCGCAGGCTGCATCTGGCGATGGTCGCGGCGGTAGATGATCAGGTGGGGCAGGTGATGCGTGTGCTGAAGCAGCGGGGGCTGGCGGAGAACACGGTAGTTTATTTCCAGAGCGACAACGGGGCGACGCAGGAATCGCGCGCGGATCATTTGGGAAGGCCATACCGGGGCGGGAGCAATGCGCCGTTTCGTGGATGGAAGCAAGGGTTGTTTGAGGGTGGCATCCGGATGCCGGCGACGATGAGTTGGCCGGGGAGGATTCGGGCAGGAAAAGTTGTGGATGGAATGGGGATGGCGATGGATGTGCTGCCGACGTTTCTATCGATGGCGGGGTTGAAGACGCCGGAGAGTGTCGACGGAAAAGATCAGAGTGGGATGATTTTGCGCGACGGGGGGAGCGCTCATGATGCGATCCACTGGTTGTATACGGACAGCAGAGCGGTGAGGAAGGGGGATTGGAAGTTGATTGAGAATCCGCCCCGATACCCAAAGGATCCATTGGGTGCGCCGAAGGAAAAGATATGGCTCAGCCAGTTGGCGAAGGATCCTGGGGAAAAGAAGAACTGGGCGGCGGAGGCTCCGGCGGTGGTTGCGGAGTTGGAAAAACTGTTGCCCCAAAAAGTTTGATCGCGGACCATCTGTTGTTGTTTGAGCCTCGTAGATTGAGGCATGAGACTACTACTTGGTTTGATTTTGGTTGCTTTGAGCGCAGCGAGGGCGGAGAAGGCCTGGGGTGTGGATTCGCGGGCATTGCTCATGAGCTTCGATACAGACAGGCCGCAGTTTTTGACGAGCTTGCAGTTGATTCGTGGCTTGCAGCCGGGCGAGCAGGTGCTTGCGATTGACTTCAGGCCTGCAACGGGAGAACTTTATGCGCTGGGTTCTTCTTCGCGCATCTACAAGCTGGACCGCGAGACGGCGATGGCGCGGGTGGTGGGAAATGGAATGGCGTTTACGCCGGCACTCGATGGGACTGAGTTTGGGTTTGATTTCAATCCGACAGTAGACCGAATTCGTTTGACATCCAACACTGGGCAAAACTTACGGCTGCATCCCGATACAGGTGTGGTGGTGGCGACGGACGCACCTTTGAACTATGCGGATGGCGTGCGGCCGCAAGTGATCGCGAGCGCCTACACCAATAGCTTCGCGGGATCGACCTCGACGTTGCTCTACAACCTGGATCTCGCCAAGCGGGCGATTGTGACGCAAGAGCCGCCGAACGATGGTGTGTTGGCAAATGTGAGACCGCTCGTGAATCTTGATCTAAGCCGGGTTGCGGGGTTTGATATCTCGCCGACGATGAATCGTGGATATCTTGCGGTTCGCGAGTCGGGGTCGAACCGATCGATGCTCTATGAGATTTACTACGAGACGGGGGATCACAATCCGATTGGGAGATTGTGGTTCTTTGAACAGTTCGGTGGGATTGCGATTGAGCCGCCGAATGCGAAGTAGGTTTGTGGCTCTACAATGAGGACGTGAAGTACCTGATTGTGAGTCTTTTGTTGAGTGCGCCGCTGGCAATGGGGATCGAGCCATTGCCAGTAAAAACGGGGCAGCTGTCGAATGAGATGAAGGTGATTGTAGAAGAGGACCGCGATATTCCGAATGTCGCGATGCATCTGTTCTACAAGATTGGGAGTCGTAATGAGGTGCCGGGCAAGACGGGCCTGGCGCACTTCTTCGAGCACATGATGTTCAACGGGGCCAAGAAGTACGGGCCCAAGATGTTCAACATCGTGATGGAGAAGAATGGGGGGCGGAACAACGCGTATACGAGTGAAGATCTGACGGTTGTACACGAACTTCATTCCGAATACGGCGATGGAGGTGACGTTTGATCTCGAGGCAGATCGGATTCGGGATCTGGCGCTAGATCCAAAGTTGGTGGAAAGCGAGCGTGGGGTTGTCTATAGCGAGCGGCGGCTCAGCGTCGACAACAACAACATGGGGACGTTGCATGAGCAGTTGATCTCGGCGGCCTATACGGCGCACCCGTATCAATGGAGTGTGATCGGTTGGCCTAGCGACATCGAGGGTTGGACGATGGAGGATCTGCGGGCTCACTTCAAGATGGGATATGCGCCGAATCACTGCACGCTAGTGGTAGTGGGGGCGACGAGCTTTGAAGAAGTGATGCGTTTGGCCAAGAAGTATCTTGAGCCGATTCCGGCGCAGGCCCCGCCGCCCGCTGTGCGCACCAAAGAACCGGAGCAGAAGGGAGAGCGGCGCGTCGTGGTCGAAAAGAATGCGCAGCTGCCAATGCTGATGGCGGGGTACCACGTGGGGAACTCGATGGATCCAGACTACCCAGCGTTGACGGTATTGAATGCGCTGTTGACGAGTGGGCGCAGTGCGCGATTGACGAAGCGGCTGGTGGATGGGGATCAACTGGCAGTACAGGTGATGGCCCAGAACCCAATGCAAATCGACCCGGGGTTGTTTCTGTTTGTTGTGCAGCCGCGAAGCGGAGTTGCGTCTGAAAAAGCAGAAGCCGCTTTGTACGACGAACTGGAGAAGCTGAAGAAAGAAGCAGTGCCCGCAGCGGAAATGGACAAGGCGCGGAATCTGATCTTGAGCCAGTTCTAAAGCCGTTAAAGACAATCGCAGGCAAGGCTAATTTGCTGGGCCAGTATGAAATTTACTTCGGGGGACATCAGAATCTATCCCGCTTTGATGAGCGAATTGCCGCAGTAACAGCGGCGGACGTGCAGCGAGTTGTGACGAAGTATTTTGATGCGCGGAATCGGACGGTGGCGACGCTCAAGCCGGTTCAAAACGGAGAGGGGCAGTAACATGACGCGATGGATTCCAGGGTTGTTGTTTGCGAGTGTGCTGGTTGGGCAAATTCGGATGCCGTCCTATCAAAGGGCGCAGTTCGAGAACGGTGCTGTTGTTTACGTGATGCCGAAGAAGGACTTGCCACTTGCCAGCGTTCGCGTGATTTTGAAAGGTGGATTGAGCGCCGATCCGGTTGGAATGGAAGGGCTAGCTGCGGTAACGACTTCATTGTTGCTGCGTGGCACGGCATTGCGCAGCCGGGAACAACTGGCGCAGGATCTCGATCAGATGGGGATTACGATCAATGCCGTAGCCGGTAACTCGGGAGTGGCTCTTGAGATGCAGTACCTGTCGAAAAATCTCGGTGCAGCGATGAAGATTCTCGAAGAAGTGCTGATGCAGCCCGCATTTGCCGAGGCGGAGCTGAAGCGTCTTGTGGCGCAACAGGTGGATGCAGTGAAGGTGGCTAAAGAGCAGCCGCAAATGGCACTGCGAAATTATTTGAACGCCTTTTATTTTGGCAAGCAGCATCCTTATGGACGGCAACCGAACGGGGACGACGTGAGCCTGCCGAAAATTACGCGCGAGGCGGTGGATCGTTATTGGAAACAAGCCTTCGTTGGTAAGCGTCTAATGGTTGTAGTGGCCGGTGATGTGGAGGCGAAACCGGCTGAGGCGTCGATACGGACTGCGTTTGAGAAGCTTCCTGCAGGAACGGCGTTTGCCATGCCAAAAGCGGCGACGCCGAAGCGTGGTGAGCCGAGATTGCTGCTGGTGGACTTGCCGGGGGCGACCCAGACCTACTTTGCGATAGCTCAGCCGGGTATTGATCGGACCAGCGCGGACCGCACCCGACTCGAGCTGGTGAACGCATTGTTTGGCGGAAGATTTACATCGATGTTGAACGATGCTTTACGCGTAGATAGCGGCTTGACCTATGGTGCTTTGAGCACAGTGCAGATGGACCAATTTCCCGGGATGATCGCCATTACAACGTTCACCAAAACAGAGTCCACTGAGGCGGCTGTAGATCTTGTGCTCAAGCAACTGGAGAAGTTGCAGACCAAAGGCATCGACGCCGAACAACTGGCGAGCGCGAAGGCTTATGTGAAGGGAGAGTATCCGACGCGAAAACTGGAGACGGTCGATCAGCTGGCAGCTGTGCTGGTTGACTTTGAATTGTATGGACTGAACCGGGGTGAAGTGGATGATCTGATCTCACGAATGGATGCGGTCACGATTGAGGAGGCAAACAAAGTGGCAAGGGATTTTTATCAAACTGGCGGGCTCGTGTTTGTATGGATTGGCGACGCTTCGAAAGTTCGCAAAACGGCTAAGAAGTACGCCAAGGATATTCGCGTGATCAAAAACAGCGAGCCGGGGTACTAGACGATGCGCGGCCCCGGTTTGTTGTTGTTGTTCGCAGCTGGGCTGTCGGCGCAGGTGTTGTTGATCGACGGAGATGGCGCATTTGTTGTCAGGCCGGGCTCTACTGTCGACTTACGCGTTGTGGTGTCGGCGGCGAGCCTTGGCGGCAGCGTGGGGCAGGTGAATGTTCGATTTATCGCGCCGGCCGGACAAGGGAGCTTCGGGGGAAGACCCAGCGTGACCGTGGCGACGGATGCTGCCGGGCGAGCTTCGGCGAGCTTTACAGCTTCTGGCCAGGCTGGATACTTCAGCGTGGATGCCGTAGCGGAAGTGGGCGATGGCGCAGTGGCGAGCTTCGCGTTTAGTGTGGGTTCGTTTCAGCCTGTGGGCACTCTCAGCGCAATTAAGGCGGAAGTGCGGAGGGTGTTGTTGCGCAATGCGGCTGATGGTAGCAATCTGCAATTGGTTGGTCCCTATTGGCTCGAGGCCGGGGCCATGGTGCGTCCAGCGCGCTGGGGCAAGGAGAAGGAGGCGGGTGGACTTTGGCGGGCGGAAGAGGGCAGTTGGTTGTTTTGGGTAGATGATGGGCCAGCGAAGAGTTGGGCCAAGCCGACGCGATTCTATTTGGTGCCCGGAGTAGAAGTATCGAGAGCGCGCATTGCTGGAGAACAGTGGTGGCCGTTGCTTCGAGTGGGAGATGGTGTCTGGCAAAGCGCTGGTAGAGCGACGAGTTTTGACGGTGGATTGCTCCCGGTTGTGGGGATGCAACCAGCGTCGGGGGAGCAGTGTGCTTTGGTGCTGGCTGGGGCGGGGCAGGCGGGAGCACAAACGAGCGTGGCTTCGTTTGAAGCCTATGCACGGGGGCGAGGAGCGACTCGGTTCTTTAGCGATGCGGCAATGGCAACTGGCTGCCGCAGGACGCATGTGCTTTTGAGTGCAATGGGAAATCAAGATGGCTTATGGCTGGATCGCTGGACTCCATGGGAAGAACTTGCGAGCCGATTGCGTGGGCTGGGCGAGTTGGTGGTTTTTGCAGAGAGTAATCAGAGCGGCCTCATCGCGAAGTTTTTAAGCGGATCTGGGATTACGGGAGTTGTTGCGAGTTCGACCGACGATTTTCGGATCGGTTATATGCAGCCGGTTCGTGGAGGTTACGTGGCGAGGGGCCTGGTGCCCGCCCTCGAACGATTGAACGGAAATCTGGAGGCAGCGGTTGCGGAAACTACTCGCGGAGAGCTGACGGTGGGCAGTGCGCGGCCTCAATTTCAACGCATCGAGCCTACTGGCGCAAGACGCATGGAATGGGAGGATGTGGAGTTCACCAATCTTGGCGGATGGAAGTGGGTCGCTTTGCCGCGCGCGATGACGCAAGTAAACGTGAGCGTGAGCGACCCACTGGTGGCAAGCGCGTTTGTCAGCGGAGCGGGCGTGATGGTGAGAGGGATTGCTGAGGGTCGAGCCACGTTGGTGGTGACAGGTGTTGACGGCGGTACGGTTTGGAATAGCATCTCTAAAATCCGAGTTGGGCTGGGGGCGCCCACGCTGCGGGCCTGTCTCGCCGTGGTTGGCCAGAGCCAGTGCCTGGGGCAGTTACAGCGGAACATCCCGGTCGCGGAAGACGAAGTGGGAGGGCACGCTTTTGTCGAGGTACAGGACGGGACCGCGGCGAGTGTTGAGCAGCGTTTGTACACCTACAATCGCGGCGAACGCAACGTACCGCTGACGCTGCGAGGCCTGAAGGCTGGAAGGACCTGGGTTCGATTCCGCAGCCATGACGGAAATGTGATGAGCGAATTGCCAGTGCAGGTGGCTGAACCACCAGCGGTGATCGGAGGATTGACGCCGACTGCCTGTCCTGATGCGGCCACTTATCGCGCGACGTTTGCGGTGAGTGGTGGGGATACGAGCTTGTTCACGCCCTTGGGCGGGGAATGGTGGGGAAGCGGCATCACGCTAGTGTTTCGCAAGACGGCACCGGATCGGTTTGAGATTCGGAGTAGCGGCGCACCTGAGGGGCAATTCTTCGCCATGGCAGGCACGCTCGCCGCGGATTGCAGTTTCATCGGCAGCGGGCAGGGTGTGGCGGCATTGCGAGTGACTACAGCGCAAGTGCGGGGCCGCATTGCGCCACGGGCCGGTGTGTTCGACACGATGACGCTCGACTATTCGATTGGGGTGGATGGCGTGTTTGGTGGCGCGATTGACTATCGCGGCACTGCGACTCTGGCGTCTGGATGTGGCTATCGGATCGAGCCGGCGGAGAGTGTGACGGCGGAGGGCGGGTTATTCCCAGTGCGTGTAGCGAGCCCCGCGTTATGTCCGTGGACTGCGGCGGTGACGGTCGGAGTGGGCGAAGTGGTGATTGGCCAATTGGGATTCGGGCCAGGAGTGTTCTGGCTCCAAGTTCCCGCCAACAGTGGGCCGGAGCGCAGGATCCGTTTGAATGTGGCTGGTCAATTGGTGGAATTGTCGCAAGCGGGACGCGTCGAGAATGCACCTCAGATTCAGCTTGCACTCAGTGCCGGGCGTCTGGATAGCGTTGAGGCGCAGGGCGGATCCTTGCTGTTGTTTGGTAATGACCTGGCTCAACCGATTCGGATTGCCGCCGGAATGTCTTCATTGCTCTATCTGCATCCGGCTTATGCCGTCGCTCAAGTGCCGCAATCGACAGTGCCTGGAGTTGCCGGAGTCAGCAGCGGACCTGGCTCTGCCGTGTTTGTTTCTGTAGAGCGGAGTGCGCCGGCACTGATTGTGAATGGCACCGAGTTGTTAGTAACCGGAATCGACCCCGCGTTGCCCGTGCTGGTGGAAGTTGACGGGATCGAGCGACCCGCGCGATTGAAGCCAGTCGGGGTTGGCCTCAATCAGATCGAATTCGATGGGCCGATCCGCGGCGAAGTGAGAGTTCGGCAGGGCGGCCGTGTTTCTCAGCGCGGCGCGTTGACGATGTGAGCTACGTGATGGCGACCATGCCAGGCGTACATCTGCAGCACATGATCGAGAGACATCACTCCGTTATCCGGATGAACCAATTCTCTTGAGAACGATTCGGCAGGAGTGAGTTCGAGCATTACCGTCATGCGGTGATGCAGGTTCTCAATAATCGCCACTGAAAATGAGATGGGGAGCGTGGCATCGGGCAGTTCGGCCCAGAGTTGCTCGTTGTAGGGTTTGACGGTGGGCTTATCTTCAGTGAGCCCGAGGCGCAGGCGGATAAAGGCGTTCATGTGCGAATCCGCGATGTGGTGTACGAGTTGGCGCACCGTCCAGCCGCCATCGCGATACGGAGTGTCGAGTTTGTCTTCGCCGAGCGCCTCCAGAGCGGCTTTGAGATGACGCGGTAAATCGCGAATTTCGGCGATTGCCGCCTGTCGATCTGATTCTGAGCGGAAGGGCGAGAAGTGAAACTTCCCAACGGGGAATCGCGGGTCTGACATAATTCTCAGTATGGAACGTCGATCGTTTTTTCTCACGACCGCGGCCGTTTCCTCGACGATGATGATGCAGGCGCAGGCTCCGGCCCCGCCGAAGACGCATCTCAAAGTTGGCGACGCTGCCCCGGATTTCAGCGTGCCCACCACTACGGGCAAGCCATTCAAACTTTCTGACTATAAGGGCAAGAACGGAGTGGTGGTTGCATTTTTCCCCGCTGCGTTCACCGGTGGTTGAACGAAGGAAATGACCGGGTACCAGGCTGGTATCCAGAAGTTTAAAGACATGGGCTTCGAGGTGATCGGTATCTCCACCGACAACGTACCCAGTCTGAAGTATTGGGCTGACAATGTGATCAAGCCGGAATTTCCGTTGGGTAGCGATTTTGCGACGCGCAAGACGGCCGAGGCCTTTGGCGTGTTGATGAAGGATCGCGGCATCTCCAATCGAGCCACCTTTTTGGTGGATATCGATGGGAAGATCACCCATATTGAAGAAGGCAACACGGCGGTCGACGTAACCGGTGCGGTTACGGCTTGTTCACGGAGTAAGGGAAAGCTTTAGTGGCTGAACCTTTACTCGAAGTTCAAAACATCACTGTAATTCGCGGAGAGAGGCCGGCCTTAAACGGCCTCTCTTTGCATATAGAGGATGGCGAGCATATCGCAATCCTCGGGCCCAATGGTTGTGGCAAATCAACATTGCTGAAGGTCATTACGCGGGAGGAGTATCCATTGTTGCGGCCGGAAAGCTTTGTTCGCATCTACGGGCAGGAGCGCTGGCATCTGGATGAGTTGCGGCAGTGGCTGGGCATTGTATCGAACGACTGGATGGCCAAGGCAACGCGCGACGTCAAGGGACGGGAATTGGTGCTGGGTGGTTTTTTCAATAGCATTGTGATCGAGCCTTACCACGAGGTCACAGTGGAGATGCGCGAATTAGCTGATGCAGCATTGCGTGAAATGGGTGCCTTGCATCTGGCCGACCGATGGACCGACGAATTGTCGAGCGGAGAGGCCCGCCGCATTTTGTTGGCGAGAGCTTTGGTGCATACGCCCAAGGCGTTACTGCTCGACGAGCCTGGGACCAGCCTTGACTTTGCAGCGCAGCAACACTTGAATGATCTCGTGAGCCTGCAGGCGAGAGGTGGCAAGACGATTGTGCTGGTGACGCATCATCTGAGCGACATCATCCCGGAGATGGAGCGCGTGGCGTTCTTGAAGGATGGACGAATTATCGATGATGGCCCGAAAGCGAAGATGCTGACTACAGCGAAGATGAGCGAGTTGTTCGGTGCCCGGCTAGAAGTTGTCGAGCATGAGGGGCGGTATGGTTTGGTTTAGCGCTGCGCTGGTGCTCGCCAGTCTCGATCTGTTTGAAGCGGGGCAGGGAGGGTATCAGACGTACCGGATCCCCGGTCTGCTGACGCTCGGCGACGGGACGGTGCTGGCCTATGCCGAAGCACGCAAGGATGGTGCGGGAGATTGGGCCGATATTGATTTGGTGATGCGGAGGAGCCTTGACGGAGGAAAGACCTGGACGCCTTCCGTCGTGCTCACCGATGAGGGAACGCAAACTGTTAACAATATTGTGGCGATCCCAGGGAAAGGCAAGCGGGAAGTCCATTTGCTCTATTGCATCAACTACGCGCGGGCTTATTGGCGGCACAGTGTTGATAGCGGCAAGACGTTTTCCGCGCCTGTTGAAATTACGACTGCGTTTGAGGCGCTGAAGCCGCAATACAACTGGAACGTGATTGCGACCGGGCCAGGGCACGGGATCCGCTTGCGATCCGGACGCCTGCTAGTGCCTATATGGCTATCCACCGGAGGCAGGGCGCATCGTCCCAGCGTAGTTTCGACGCTTTACAGCGACGACGAGGGTCAGCATTGGAAGACCGGCGAAATCATCTTGGGTGATCTTGTGAATCCGAGTGAGACCGTTGCGGTAGAGTTGCGCGATGGCAGGGTGATGTTGAACCTGCGCAGCGAGAGCGATGCGTTACGGCGTGCGATGGTGATTGGCCCTGATGGTGCGAGAGGTTGGTCGCAGCCGACATTTGTATCGGAGCTTCAAGAGCCGGTTTGCATGGCGAGCATGATTCGTTACCCAAGCCAAGGCAAGCCCATCTTGTTTGCGAATCCAGATCATGTGGATGCGGAAGCGAAGTCGAAGAGGGGCCGCAATTCGCAGCGTCGCAACCTGAGTTTGCAAATGAGCCGCGATGACGGACGCACGTGGCGTGTTGTGCATCGCGTCGACCTGGGGATCTCGGCCTATTCGGATTTGGCCGTTAATCGCGCAGGTGAGGTGCTGGTGCTCTACGAAAAGGGAGGGCGTAATGGAAATATGTTCTTTACCCAGTCTTTACGCCTCGAAACGCTGCCGGCAAAACTATTTCGAGAATGATGGATTTCATCTAGCAGGAGCTAATGAGACCCATGAAAAACACAATACTTCGATTGATGATGGCCGCCGTTCTGTGCGCTGGAATGAGTTTTGCACAAGGCGGAAAGCGTGGCGGGCGCCTAGCGGATGCGCTTGACTTGAGCGCGGAGCAGAAGCCGAAAGTCGAAGCGATCCTGAAGGAACAGCGGGAAGCCATGCAGGCTGCCCGGAAGAACAACGCCTCGAAGGAAGACAGGAAGGCGATCCAGGAAAAGACGCGTACGAAGCTGTCAGAAGTTTTGAATGCTGAGCAAATGCAAAAGTTTGAGAAGGGCGCCAAGAAGGTGAAGCACCGGCGCAAGCCCGACGCCTAAGAACTACTTGAAGGCAATGATGGCATCGAGCGGTGAATGTTCGATCACCACGCCCTCGATGTTGCGAAAGCCGGCTTGAGTGAGGATCTCGCGATACTCGCTCAGCCGGCGTTCTTTTCCTTCGGTGACCACGAGCATGTTAAGCGACTGAAGCAGAGGCCAGAGCGGTTTAACGCCGGATTCGTCCAAGAGCTTTTCTGCGATGAGCACTGCGCCGCCTTCCGGTAAGGCGGCGTAGATTTTTTTGAGGAGCAGATCGATCTTCTCGCGTGTCCAATCATGGAGAATGCGGCCCAGCGAGTACAAGTCGGCCGGGGGCAAATCGTCCTTGAAGAAGTCCCCGCCGATGGATTCGATTCGGCTGGCCAGTCCTGCTGCGCTGACAATTTCATCTGTGACGTGAAGAACCTGCGGGAGGTCGAAGACAGCGGCCTGGAGGTTGGGATAGGCAAGGCAGGCAGCGATAGGCAGATGGCCCGTAGCACCGCCTAGATCGACCAGCTTGCCGAAGCCAGAGAGATCAAAGGCCTGGATGACCTTGGGGGAACTGATAAGCCCGAAGGCATGCATGCCCATCACGAAGCGACGCTTGTCGGCTTCCGTCTTGTAGTAGTGAGAAAAGAGTTCACCCTGTCCACCGAAGACTTGTTCCCAGCGGTGGGTGCCCTGTTGGACCGCATCGGGGAGCTTGGCCCAGAGGTGCCAGAGGGCTTTTTGTGAGTATTCGATATAGCCGATCAGGGCGTGCGGGGAGCTGTGTGTCAGATAGGTTGTGGCGATGGGGGGATTGGAATAAAGGCCATCGCGAAGTTCGAGCAGTTCGAGACAAACACAAGTATTGAGCAGACGCTCCAGCGCATCAGGATGCGTCTGCGTGAGCGTGGCTAGTTGGGCGACGCCGAGCGGGGCGTGTTCCAGATGGTCGAATAGCTGAAGATCGACTGCGGCAAACATGGCCTGAGAGCGCCGGAACGCTTCGATCAGGAAGAGTATGGGTTGCGGATCGGGCAGGGTCATGGGTTATTGGCAGCGGGAAAGAACCAGCAGTGCCCAGTATATGGTGGGCATAGAGAAAAGGCTGGAGTCGAGGCGGTCGAGCCAGCCGCCATGACCGGCGAGCATTGTGCCGGAATCCTTCATGCCGGCGCCGCGCTTGAGCGCGCTCTCGCAAAGATCGCCAATCTGGCCGGCCAGATTGCCAACGATAGCGAGTGCCATGGCTTGAGCGATGGTGACGCCCGATACGAAGCGTGGAAGGTAAATCCCGGCAAAAATTACAGATGCTGCGATGCCGCCAATTGCCCCTTCAATGGTTTTGCCTGGGCTGATGCCGGGCGCGAGCTTGTGTTTGCCGAAGGTGCGGCCTGTATAGTAGGCACCGGTATCGCCCGCCCAATTGAGGGCACAAGCGAAGAAGAGCCAATGTGGGCTCTTGTCATGCAATGCAATCCCGCAACGCCACGCGCCGAAGACGTAAAGGATTCCGAGCGCGAACGCCCCAGCACTGGCAAAGCCGGTTTTGAAGTCGTCAGATCTCAGGCTCAGACCGAGGGCAAGCACGGGTAACAACGCAGCCGAGGCCCACGCATCGCCAGGGAGTATGAGCAGGGCGATGCCGGCGATGTAGCCAGTGAAGCTGAAGGTTAGCAGCCCCTGGTTTTCGACAAGGCGCGTGTATTCCCGGAAGCAGAACAAAGCCAGGAGTACGACCGTGAAAACGAAAAGGGCGTGAGGGGCGGAGAAAATGCTGTAAGTTCCGAAGGGAATCAGCCAGGCCGCGGTGAGCAGACGTTTCATCGAGTGAGAACGCCGACAGGCAACCCTTCCGGTTCGACCGGCTGCCCAATGCCGCCGAAGCGTCGTTCGCGTTTCTGAAAATCAAGAATGGCTTCGATCAGATGGCGGCAGCGGAAGTCAGGCCAAAGTGTCGGGGAAACGACCAGTTCGCTGTAGGCGATTTGCCAAAGCAGGAAGTTGCTTACGCGCATCTCGCCTGAGGTGCGGATCAAGAGATCGGGCTCTGGGAGGCCGGTGGTGTAGAGGTGGCTGTCGATCAGCTCCTCGTCGATTGAATCGGCTGGTACGCCGCTCTCTACTATGGCGCGAACCGCATCGACCAATTCTGTGCGGCCGCTGTAGTTGAGTGCAAGATTCAATCGCAAACCAGTGTTTGCGGCTGTGGCTTTGGTGACAAAGCTCAGCTCTGACTGCACAGAACCGGGAAGTTGATCGATTCGACCAATGGCGGCCAGGCGAACGTTGTTTTCTTGCAGTGTAGAAAGTTCGGAGCGAAGGTAGAGCCGCAGCAACTGCCAAAGTGCTTGGACTTCCATCCCAGGGCGCCGCCAGTTTTCGGTCGAAAATGCGTAGAGTGTGAGTGCAGCGATCCCGAGGCGTGCACACGATTCCACAACGTCTCTGACGCTTGAGACACCTGCTTTGTGTCCCGCGATCCGGGGCATGTGTCGAAGCTTGGCCCAGCGCCCATTGCCATCCATGATGATGGCGATGTGACGCGGTATCCGCTCAGGATCCAACGTTTTAGCGAGAATCCATTCCTTAGACCCTGGCTTCAGGGCCTCGAAGAGATCTTTCATTTCAACTCACCATGGTACAACGAGCGAACTGCTTGCTTCGATGTAGACGAAGGGGGGCACCAGCGCCGCGAGACCGAGAAAACTGCCGAAGGGCAGCTCATAGGTTTGGGCGTCTTTCTTCGTGAAGGCGATGAAGGCTAACCCGAACACAGATCCCGCGAGGCTGCCTAGAATCAAAGTCAACAAAGCACCCTGCAACCCGTAAAACGCGCCGATCATCCCGATCATTTTGACGTCACCGAAACCGAGGCCTTCTCGGCCACGCAAGCGGTAGTAAATCTCGCCGATCCCCCAAAGAGCGATGGAAGGTGCAAGCCCGCCGATCAGGCTTTCACCAAGGCTTTTGTAAGAATCGTGCCATTCGGGAGGAAGAATAAAATGCCCGATGAACTTTGGCATGGGCAAGAACATGCTCAAGACAAATCCGAAGATCATGCCACCTACGGTGAACTCATCAGCCAGGATGCGCTCTTCGAGGTCCATAAAAAAAAGGCCAACGATCAATGCGCAAAAGACGCAAAGTTTTACGGCTTCTGGAGATTCGCCCATACGCCAGACCGCAGCGAAGAACGAGAGCCCTGTGAGCAGTTCAACCAACGGGTAGCGCCATGGGATGACCGCCCCACAATGCCGGCATTTGCCGCCGAGGATCAGGTAGCTCATGACGGGCAGATTGTCGTACCAGGCGATCGTGTTTCCACAATTAGGACAAAAGGACCTAGGGGTCACAACGCTGAGATCGCGGGGCAAGCGGTAGATGCAGACATTCAAGAAGCTGCCGATGAGCAAACCGAACAATGTGGCGAGGGCTGCCGCGAGGTTTGGTTCAAGCATTCAGGAATTCCTTGTAAACAGAGATCGTATTGCAAACCATTATGTCGAGAGTGAAGTGCTGCAGATAGCGCCGCCGGGCGTTTTCGCTGAAGCGTAGCGCCAGGTTTCTGTCATCGCGAATGGCGTGAATGGCTTGAGCGACGGCGGTGCGATCGTTCGCGACCACCAAACCAGAAAAGCCATGATCGACAGCCTCGGGGAGGCCACCGACGCGGCTGGCAACGATCGGCATGCCCGCCGCCATCGCCAGAAGCAGAGCGCTACCGAGCCCCTCGTTTTCGCTGAGGTACAAAAACAACATGCCGGCCTCAAGTGCTTGTGGCAGCGAATCACTGAGTACGAGATTTACTTGAGCTAACTCACAGGATTGGCTCATGAGCAGGTTCATCTTGCCTGGGTCGTCGCTTTTCAAGCCTGCAACGTGATTGCCGTTTTTGGAAGCGGCAATGTCGGGCACGCCATCGAAAACGACGCGAATTTTTTGATCTTCGATTCCGGCCTTCTTAAGCTCTCTGGCTGCTGCCTGGGACACGGCAAGAAAGCATGCAGGTCGCCGGTATTTTTTGCGGGAAGCCCAAGAAGTGCTTACGGGGAATGCGACACGCCGCGAAACGATAAAAGGTTTGACGCTGGCGAGTGCCGCCACGGTATGTGAATGAGAGTCCTGCACGTGGATGACATCATTGGCACGGCTCTGCGTGAGCATTGTGCTTAACCCGACCTGTCGGGTGCGAAAGCCGGATTGATGCGAAAGGTCCCATAGCAGCGACCCATGACGAGCCAGCATCGTTACAGAGTGACCCTGCTCTCTCAAGCCTTCGGCGAGGTAGAGAGACTGCCATTGTCCGCCGCGCATTTTCCATCCTGAATCGGCAATCAATACCTTCATCGTTGTGGTGACATGTTTCTTGCTTTAGCGTACTTGAGAAATGTATAAATCCCGGCCATGTAAGCAATGGCCAAGCCTTCGGGGCCATCCAGAAATCCCCGCTGCAGGACATAGCTCTTAAAGAAGGTCCACGCCGGATCAATTGCCATGTTCCGCCACTTCACCTTCTTTTTTTGCGAAACGATCTGCTCCGCTGCAAGTGTGGTGTAACGGTCCATCGTGCGAAGGTGTTCGCTCAGCGAGGAGCACGTATAGTGCAGGAGGTTCGTTTCCAGGTGTCCCGTTGTGCCGTGTACCTCGACACTTTCATGGACGTAATCACCCACCCATTTGGCCTTCGTGCGGTTAAATAAACGCACCTTACGGTCGGGATACCAGCCAGAGTGCAGGATCCAGCGACCCAGGTACTGAGCGAGACGGGGCATAGTGTAACCGTCGTAGGAAGGGCCATTCTTTTTGAGTTGCCAGATCTCGCCTTCCAGCGACTCGCTCAATGCTTCGTCGGCATCGATGCTGAGGACCCAGTCGTGTTTGCAAGCCTCAGAGGCGAAGTTCTTCTGGGCCGCGTAGCCGCGCCAGTGGGTTTCGATTACGCGCGCTCCGTGGTTGCGCGCCAGTTCGATCGTGCGGTCGTTCGAGCCGCTGTCGATCACGACGATTTCATCGCAGCAGCGCAGGCTCTCGATCGCACGCGCGATGTTGAGTTCTTCGTTGAAAGTGATGATTGCCGCGGAGATTTTCATCGCCATCTAATAGCCTAACGGAGCCACCATGAAGCAGACGATGAAGAGCGCCAGGCCGATCAGAGCGAATGCTTTGCGTTGGGGATTGAGCGGCGTTTCATCGTGAATGCGCGGATGTCGCCGGCCGAAGAAATAGAGTGCCACGGCCCAACCCCACCAGGGTGGGTAAAAGTAGCCGAGTGGGATCAACGCGATGATTGCGGCCAGCGAAATGCGAGAGGCCCAGCGGCCCGTGAGTGAGTAGATGATATGCCCGCCATCGAGCTGGCCAATCGGTAGCAGGTTCAAAGCGGTTGCGAAGATGCCGACCCACGCAGCACGTGCCATTGGATGTAAATAGATCTTCTCGGGAGCAATACCAGGGAAGAAAATCGACTCAAAAAAGCGAACCACCAGAGGCGTGCCGAAGACCATGTCGCCCGCGGCGGCAATTTCGGAGGCACGGCTCATCCAAACCCCGTAGAACAGGAAGGGAAGCAGCACGACAAACCCGGCTACCGGCCCGGCGATGCCGACATCAAAGAGCACAGTTCGCGAGTAGATGATGGACCGGATTCGAATGAAGGCGCCGAAGGTGCCAATGAAGGTTGGCACTGGTAGAAAGTAGGGCAAGGAAGCGTCGAGCTGATAGTAGAGACATGCGAAGTAATGACCCAGCTCGTGAGCCAGAAGTATCAGGATCAGAGGGAGAGCAAAGGCAAGCCCACTCCAAAGCAAGCTTGAGTCGAAGAAGGCTGAGAACAGAGGTATGGCGTCTTGTTCGAAACGGAAGGCCGGCAAATTGTTTTGGAAGTTATGAACCATGCGCGAACCAGCCGCACAGGTGGTCCATAGGCTTAACAGAAGCAGAAAGAGTGCAAGCAGATACCGGGGCCGCGCTTGCTCTTCGATGATCACTCTTGTTTCTAGAGGGTTTGCAATTCTTTGCCGGGCTTGAAGCGTACTGCCTTGCCTGGCGGGATTGCGACTTCATCACCAGTGCGAGGGTTGCGGCCAATGCCGGTCTTGCGCGGGCGTACATTGAAGATGCCGAAGCCGCGCAACTCGATGCGTTCGCCCTGGCCGAGTGCCCGCTTCATGCTTTCAAACACGGTCTCCACGGCCATTTCTGCCTTGGTCTTAGTGATGCCGGTTTTCGAAACCACTTCGTTGATGATGTCGAGTTTGATCATGAGCTGGATTCCTTGAGAGACGAGAGGCAGTGGCTAAATTATAAAAAACAAGACCTTTACTATAGACATTGGCGGGGGTTCAAGTCAAGAGCCCCATTCTCGCCCGCTGCTCGGCTATACTCGCTCAATATGTTGCGCCGATCCCTTTTTCCGCTTGGCTTCAGCCCCCTGTGGGCAGCATTTGCTCAATCGACTTTAAGTTCTGTCGCTCGGGACGAGGCTTTCTGGACGATGCTGCGTAAACAGTTTCCTTTACGCGACGGATTGGTTTATCTGAATGCGGCGAACGTTTGCCCGGCTTCTTTGCCAGTTCTTGATCGACATCAACATTTTCTACGTGACTTCGAGGCTGATCCGAGCTTTCAAAATCGCGCCAAGTTTGGTCCATTGCGCGAGCGTGTCCGGGTTCGTGCGGCCCAGTTCTTTGGTGTGACGGCCGACGAAATTGCATTTACTAGAAATACGTCGGAAGCGACCAACACCATCGTGCATGGCCTGAACCTCAAGGCGGGTGATGAAGTCATGCTGATTGAGGACAATCATCCCTCCAATCTCGATAGCTGGAAGAATCAGGCCAAACGTCTGGGTTTCTCGCTGAATATCCTGCCCATGACGCAATTGATCGACTCGGCCGAACAATTGGCGGCAAAGGTGGAAGCGGGTTTTACGCCCAAGACCAAGGTGGTTTCTCTGACGCATGTCACCAGTTCCACAGGCGTGCTGTATCCAGTCGCTGAAATTTGCCGGAGGGCTCGCGAAAAAGGCATCTGGTGCCACGTGGATGGCGCGCAAAGCGGAGGCATGTTGCCTGTGGATCTGCGGCGGATCGGATGCGACTCTTATGCAACCAGTTCGCACAAGTGGTTGATGGGCCCGCTCGAGGCGGGTGTCCTTTACGTGGCGAGTTACCGGCAAAAAGAAGTTTGGCCCTCGATTGTTAGTGTTGGCTACAGCGAGGACGGTAAAGGCGGAGCGAGATTTCTCGAAGCTTATGGGCAGCGCGATGATGCGCGGTTAGTCGCCTTGGACGCCACGTTCGAGTTCTTGACGATGATCGGAATGGCCTCAGTGGAAGCCCGCATTCGTCAGCTCACGACACACTTGATGAACGAGCTTGCCAAGAACCCGAAAGTACAGTTGCGCACCAATCGCAAAGAAGAACTTTATTGTGGCGTGGTGAAGGCCGATCTGCCTTCGGTAGCTGATCTGCGCGCATTTGATGCAAAACTCTACAGTGACCATGGCATGGCCTTTAGCGTCACGCCCTCGGGCCCCATTCGCGGCATTCGGATTTCGCCGCATGTCTACAACTCGATTGAGCAAATGAATGCTGTTGCCGAAGCATTCCGTAAGGCATGAGTACTCTTTCTGAGTTGTTGCTGGCGCCTGGCGTATTCTCGTTGGGGTCTGCGGCGGTGTTGGGTGCGGCGCATGCTTTAACACCGGGTCATGGCAAGACCATCGTGGCGGCCTATCTCGCCGGTACTCGTGGATCTCCGCTCGATGCCCTGAGGCTTGGCGCGATCGTGACCTTTACCCATACGGCGAGTGTGTTCGTGTTGGGACTGCTGGCTTACTACCTTGCCGAGTCGATCGATCTGCAAGCACTGCATCCGATGCTGACGAAAGTGAGTGGCGTTCTGATTGCAGGCATTGGCGCCTGGCTATTGTGGAAGCGATTGCGTCCGCAGCCTGTCGCTGCAACTTCGCCGGTGATCACTTCACATGATCATTCGTATGGCGTGCCACTGAAGGCGCTTGGTGTTTCCGGTGGAATCGTTCCGTGCCCTGAGGCTTTATCTTTACTGCTCTTGGCACTGTCTCGTGGGCAAAGCCTCTATGGGCTCGTCTTGCTGGTGAGCTTTTCTGTCGGCCTTGCGGCAGTGCTGATTGGTCTCGGACTCGCGGCTGTTCTAGCTGTGCCGCAGGCCAAGCGATTTCAATCTCTCTCCGTGACGATCCCGATCATGAGCGCGCTGGTATTGATCGTGCTGGGAATTGGGTTGATGTTTTGAAGACAGTCGTGATCACCGGCGTCTCTACGGGTATTGGGTTGGCCGCCGCCCGTGCCGCAGTTTCCGCAGGATTTTATGTATTCGGCTCCGTGAGAAACGAAGCGGATGCGGCTCGACTCACCGCCGAGTTGCCTCATGGTTTTCATCCCTTGATCTTCGACGTCACAGATGCCGAAGGTATCCAGAAAGCAGCGCATGAAGTCGCCCAGGTCTTATCTGGCCGGACGCTCGACGGGTTGATTCAGAATGCGGGTATTGCTGTTGCTGGGCCATTGCTGCATATCCCGATGGATCAGATTCGAAAGCAGTTTGAGGTAAATGTATTCAGCGTGGTTGCGATTGCTCAAGCTTTTGCGCCTCTGCTGGGTGCGGATCGCAGTCTTGCAGGAAAGCCAGGGAAGATCATCCACATCAGTTCGGTGGCTGGCAAGAATGGCGCGCCATTCGTCGGTGCCTACGCGGCATCCAAGCATGCGCTGGAAGGCTTGTCAGAATCGATGCGCCGCGAATTGATGTTGTACGGAATTGATGTGATCGTTGTGGGTCCTGGAGCAGTGCGAACTCCAATCTGGGGAAAGGCGGAGATTGAGCCTTACCTCGATACGCCATATGCGGAGCCCTTGCGCCGCACGCAACAATACATGCAGGATCTTGCCTCGAAGGGGTTCCCGCCTGAGCGCTGCGCCGATCTGCTGGTTGAGATTCTGATGAACCCCAGCCCAGCGACCCGCCACGCACTTGTACCGCAGCCGCTAACAAATTGGTGGATCCCGCGGTTGCTACCCAAGCGGTGGCTCGACGCCATCATCGCATCGCGTCTTGGACTGAAGCGACAGTGATAGTTTGATCGTGTGAAGAATCATCTTTGGATTGCCCTAGCTTTGGCCTTCGAAGCCCTGGGCCAACCCATTGCGCCCGGCCAAGGGATGGAGCGAACGATGTCGCTTCTCGAGAATGGTCAGTCGGCGGTGATTCTGATCTATGGGCAGTCCATCTCGAAGCAAGACTGGTGGCGCATCGTAGCGGCAGATCTTCGTGCGCGCTATCCCAAGGCGGAACTGAAGATCGAAAATCGGACGATTGGCGGCTACTCTACGCAGTATCTGATTCGAACGATGGAGGCCGATATTCTGCCTTTCCAACCGGATCTCATCGTGTTTCACGATTACGGCTCACAGGACTTGTACGAGAAGATCATTCGATTCATTCGAAGCCAAACTACTGCCGAAGTTCTGTTGCAGAGTGACCACGTGGTGTGGATACCCGGAGAAGCGGACCCTGGTGGAAGCCGGCGAAAGAGTTATGACTTTCAAGAGAAGCACAGCTTCGAGTGGCTGCCTGAACTGGCCAGAAAATATGGCTTGGGTTTAGTGGATATTCGCGGTGGCTGGCATGAACATCTAAAGCAGACTGGCATGAAGCCAAGCGAGTTATTGAGAGATTCTGTGCATTTGAATGCCAGAGGTGAAGAGCTGTATGCTGCGATCACCAAACAATTTCTGGTACCGGGATCTTCGCAAAAGCGAGCCGTTTACTCAGAGGTGGAGCCGAAATGGAAGAACGGCCGTATCGAGCTTGATTTTGAGGGGAACCGGGTCGAGGTGCTGGGCTTGACCGATGGCCCAGTTGATGTGTGGATCGACCAACAACGCCCGTCCGCGATCCCCGCGCTTCACTATCATTCGCGCCCGACCAACACCTGGGACGCCGATTGGCCTACTGTGATGCGGGTTGGCTCAGAGCGGCCTTTGCAAACCGAAGAATGGGTTCTGAAGGTAACCCGGCGCAATGACCCGGGAACCGAATTCGATTTTGAAGTCTATGGCAGTCTGACGGGCTTTGACGGCAGTGGCACCACGAAGCAACGGTTCGTTTCGAACAGCAGGCGTGTGACGCTAGACCCGGAAGACTATGACGTGGTTCGCTCCTACGGGCTTCATAAGATTTCAATGCCTGGAGGTAGGCAGATTCGTTGGGCCTCCATGCCGCGGTACATTGACCCGGTCTTGCCATCCACTGGGACTCAGACAATTCTCTATGGGCTTGCCAACACGAAACACCATCTCACCCTCGTTGCCCCCAAGGGAAAGTCGCCCCGATTGAAAATTCGCACACACCAGCCACCGTTGAAGGAGAATTAAGCATGCTGACCCGTAGAGCACTTTTGGGCACGGCGCCCGCGCTATTGCTATCGAAATCGAAGCCGAAGTCGCCCAATATCATCTGGTACATGCCCGATCAGTGGCGTGGTCAAGCGTTAGGTTCGATGGGTGACGAGAATGCACAAACTCCGAATTTGGATCGCATGGCCAAAGAGGGTTTGCAGTTTCGCAACACCGTGGCCAATACGCCGGTTTGTTGTCCTGCACGCGCAATCCTAATGACGGGGCAGTATTGCCATACCAACGGCATGGTGGCAAACGACCTGCGGCTGAACGAGAACTCGAATTCGATTGCCCGCGTGCTGCGGGGTGCAGGCTATCGGACAGGCTTTATTGGCAAGTGGCACCTTGACGGTGGGCCACGCATGCCTGGATTTATCCCGCCCGGCGAGCGTAGGCTTGGCTTTGAGTATTGGGCCGCGAACGAGTGCAGCCACGATCATTTCAATGCGACTTACTTTCGGGACGATGCCAAGCCAATTCAAATGGGGAAGTTCGAAGCAGAAGGCTGGACCGACCTCGCGCTTGAGTTTCTCGACCAGCAAAAGAAATCGGACAAGCCATTCTTTCTGATGGTGGCTCCTGGACCGCCTCACGATCCATACGGAGCACCTGCGGAATACATGAAGCGCTTCGATCCTGCGAAGATTCGTTTGCGGGCGAATTACGAAGAAGTTGAGAAAGGTCCAGACCGTAAGCAACTGGCCGCCTATTATGCGGCCTGCACCGCTGTGGACGACCAGGTGGGGCGCCTGCAAAAGGCAGTTTCTCAAATGTCGACGGGCGAAGATACTGCGACGTTCTTCTTTTCAGATCACGGCGATATGCTGGGTTCCCATGGACTTCGTCTTAAGCGCAAGCCCTACGAAGAGTCGATCCGCGTGCCCGGTATCGTTCACTACCCTCGTGTGATGAAGCAGGGTCGCGTTAACGACAATCTCTTCTCGCACATCGATATTCCTGCAACCACACTTGGCCTCTGCGGCATCACTCCACCTTCGGGCTTTCAGGGCTTGGATCTGTCAAAAACCATTACCGGAAAAACTGCCAAGACTCGGAAAGATGCCTTCTTTCAGATCTTTGGCCCCTACGCTGGGGATGGCACCACTGCGGGCTGGCGCGGAGTGAGAACCGACCGGTACATGTTCGCCGCTTACATCGACAGACCCTGGGTCTTATTTGACCTGGAGAATGATCCATACCAACGCAACAACCTGATTGGCGACGCAAGTGCGCGAACCTTCGTCATGCCGCAGATCGAACAACGCATGGCTCAGTACATGAAAGCGACTGGCGACAGTTGGAATTTCAACTGGTCCGCTCCGGTTGAGGACGGCGGCCGGTTGTACAAAGACCGCACCTACCGGTCGGTCGGCGAATATCTTTCTTCGCAACGCTAGCGGCTTGCGGCATAAAATAGCGTCCATGCCTTTTTCGCGACGCCAGTTTCTCCGCAGTTCCGCCGCTTTGATGGCCGGCGCTTCGATCGCTATGCCGCAAGGCAAGAAGCCGAACATCGTTTTCATGATCGCCGATGACTGGTCCAACCGCCATGCATCCTATTTCGGGGTGCCGTGGCTGTCGACACCGAATTTTGATCGAGTGGCCAGGGAAGGCGTGGTCTTTACCAACACCTTCACGTCGAACCCGAAGTGTTCTCCTTCACGGGCCACAATTTTGACGGGCCGGAACTCGTGGCAGACGAAAGAGGCGGTAAGTCACTACAGCATCTTCCCCAACGACTTTCCTGTTTATCCATCGATATTGGCCGACGCTGGCTACCATGTCGGCTTGACCGGCAAGGGTTGGGGGCCAGGAGACTTCAAGGTCACTGGTTGGAAGCAGAACCCGGCCGGGCCTTCTTACAATTCCAAGACTTATACGCCACCCAATAGAGGCATGGCAAATAATGATTACGCGGCCAACTTTGCCGACTTCCTGACGAAGCGAAAGCAAGGAACTCCGTTTTGCTTCTGGCTTGGTTCGATGGAGCCGCATCGGGTCTATGAGGAAGGTAGTGGGGTGCGCGCGGGTAAGCGATTGTCGGATGTGAAGGTGCCCGGGTACTGGCCCGACAACAACACCATCAAGTCGGACCTGCTCGACTATGCCATTGAGGTGGAACAGAACGACAAGCATCTGGGCCGTGTCTTGAAGACGCTTGAGGAAGCGGGTGAGCTCGACGACACGATGGTCGTCGTGACGTCAGATCATGGAATGCCATTTCCGCGAGTCAAGGGTCAGATTTACGAAGAAGGCTTTCACATCCCACTCGCCATTCGCTACGGGAAGCACATCCAGCCGGGCCGAGTGATTGACGACATCATTAACACCCGTGATTTCGCCCCTACCTTCTTGGAGCTTGCCGGGTTGAAGGCTCCGCCATCTATGACGGGCAAGAGTTTCATGGATGTCTTGAAGAGTGGCAAATCCGGTACCGTCGATGCGAGTCGCGACGCGATGATCATCGCGAAGGAACGACACGATATTGGCCGCCCGAACGACGCTGGCTATCCTGTGCGTGCGATTCGAACGAAAGAGTTCCTGTACATCCGGAACTACACGCCAGATGTATGGCCTGCAGGTATGCCAGAAACGGGCTATCGGGATGTGGATGATGGCCCCACCAAGACGTTTCTGTTGTCTCGTTTTGATGACTACTACAAGTTGAACTTCGGCAAACGACCCGCTGAAGAACTTTATGTTCTCGCCACCGATCCCGATTGCATCAAGAACGAAGCCCGCAATCTGGACTATGCGATGATCATGCGCGGTTTGAGAGATCGAATGGAGAAGACGCTTCGAGAGGAAGGGGATCCACGATTCAACGGAAACGCCAGCTTCTTCGATACGATTCAATACACTGGCCCTAAAAATCACTCCTTCGATAACTGGATCAAGAACCAATGAAAAAGCTGCTTTTAGCTACCATCCTTTCTCTCGCCGCCCTGCCCGCAGCGCAGAACGTCCTGCTGCTTACCGTCGACGGCAAGTGGATTGGTGGCCCCACCAAGGCCACCAAGGCAGGCCCGTATGCTTTGGCTCAGATCCTTTCGCTGCATAATGGCGCACCTGCATCGGCGACGGAGTCAGCAGCAATCTCGACCGGACTTGCGGCGATCGCGGCGAAGGATCGCAAGGCTCGTGATCTTGCCGTAGAGAATCTCACTTATATTGGATTGCCCGTTTTGACGCCATTGCTTGAGGTGATCCGGGACACGGATCAGCATGAGCCCAAGCCGCTGTACAACCTGTTTAATCGGCTGGTGCCTTCGATCGCTGACCAGCCGGACCGCGCCGCCAGCCTGATCCGGCTCGCCAATGAAGCGCCGCGCCGTGGATCGTGGCCGGATGGCTCCATCGTGGTTGGTGCCGAATCGATTGCCTGGGACAAAATCCGCTTGTTTGCTGTCGAGCGCAAGTCGATTACACGAAAGCTGGATGTGCACTCCCTTCGTCATTCGACGCAAATCGAGTATCTGGATACGGGTCTCTATCTCGGGCAGGAATCGAGCTGGAACATCCAGGCGAGAGGATTCACGCGATTGAGCTGGAAGCAGGACGATTGGGCGACGGGCCCCAACGGACTGACAAAGCCGGCGGGCAACTACAAAACGAATCTCGTCGACGGCCATCCTTTTGGAGCCTTGTTGGGAAGGATTTCTGCAACTGGGGAAAAGAAGTTTATCGGAGTTTCTTCTGCTGCGAATTCCCCAGGCAAGGGACGGCTGCATCTGGCGATCAACGATAACGGCCACTGGCAGAACAATCTGGGCAGCTATACGGTCGACGTTACGGTCACAAAGGCCTTCGATGTAGGCGGCGCATTCTAGAACGTAAATGACGCACCAAAAGTAAGGCGTTGTTGCGCGAACCAGGCGTTGGTTCGGACCTGAGGATTGGGGGTAAGATCTTCCACGACCGTCGCCAGAGACTTTCGGAGAAGATCCGGTCGCTTGCTGACAGTGTTGCGGTAGTCAACCCGCAGGATCCAGCACTTGCGGTAACGGAACTTCAGGCCGCCACCAAACTGCATTGCGCCCTGAAATATTCCTCCTCCGTCCAGCGGTGGAGCATTTGCGAAGTTGTAAGCCGAACGGAACATGCCAACGTTACGCAGTCCAAGCCGGAAGATTCCCCTGCTGTCACGAAATGGTGCTTGCGTAAGGTGTACGAGTTGCAAGGCTGGGCCTGCGGCAAGATAGGGCCTAAGGCGGGACTCCGTGCGCCGCAGGTGAAGCAGGGTTGTATAGCTGAACTGGCGTGTTAGCAATCCTGTTTTCTGTTCAACCAGCCCAGGAATGTCCTGGGGAGAATTCGTATTGAATCGCTTGAGGCCGATTTCAAAAGTACCGCGAAGATAGTGAAATCCAAGTTCGTGCGAGAGCAAGGGAGAAGCATGTACGGTGACTGTTCCGCCTACTGCCCAACCCTTCTCAATCCTATTGCCGGCCATCAGGGCGGAACGCATAGTTCCTTGCTGCCGTCTGAAGATCCAAGCTTCCTCACCGGTCGTAGATTGGCAAACCAAGGAAGTGCCGAAGCTAAAGCCGAGCTCGACCGTTGGTGTTCCCCAGTCCTCCGCACCGCCGAGGCTTTCTGTTCTTCGAGAGATAGAGGGCCGGGACGTTACGGGCGCGATCAGGCTGCTTCCGTCTTCTCTATCGTTTGATTCTGAATTGGCAGGCAAAGAAGAGGCCAGCATTGCTTGCCGCGCATATACTTCCGGCTCAGCAACCTTTGGTTTTCGCAGCATTCGACTGAAGCGATAGGCCCAGGAAGTGCTCTGCCAAATCAGGTTGCCTCGGACGACATCATTTCGGAACCTCAGAACAGCGTGGCGGACCCCTCGCTCAAGGAGGCTGCCACGGCCAGGAAGTGTTGTGCCGCGATCCACGCCACCGTCATATGGAGCTTTGCATTCGTTGAACTTCAACACCGCGATGGATCGGTCGGTTTCAATCTTTTGACCGCTTCCATTTTGAAGAAACTGGCTGATCCACGGACGCTCCACCCACTCCGAGCTATCGATGCAGCCAGTGAATGCCAGATCGTTAATCACCTTGGAGCGCTCTTCGTCGATGTTGCTGTCGATCTCATGCGTGATCGTCCTTTGCTTCAGGGACATGACGATGTCAGTGTCATGCGTGGCTGAAGCCTGAAAGATCGCAAGACCATCCCAGCTTTCATTCCAGGCATAAAGCCTCAGGTGGTGACGCCGCGTAAAAGTATTGAGAGTTTTCGAAAGTGTCAGTACAGCAGGTTCGCCAGCTAGATCCAGTGCCGACATCGGGGCTTCTTGATAGGGTTGTGTTTCGGCAAACGCTCTGAGCGATTGATATTTTGTCCCGGCGTTTGAGGTGTGTGATTCCACCCAGCCTGCTGCTGCAAATGCTCTGGCAATTGATTCGGGTTTGCCAATCAGCAGGAGGTTTGTGATGTCTGATGGCTTACCGTCGGAAACTTTCGCAGTCCGGTAGGGCAGTTTCCTGACCAATGTGAGGAGTTCTCTTCGTTCGGAGCCATCGCGTGCGACAGCATCGAGTCTAGCCTGAGGTTGTGGATCGACCTTGATCGCTGCCAGCAGTTCCACGATTAATTCCGCGCCAGGGGCCCACCGAATCTCCGGGTCGCTGAATCGCAGTGTTGAACTGAAGGCGGCCGTGGAGAATAGCAATGCGATTGGGTCGACGGCGGCCAGCCCTGTCAGTACACCGGCAGCCCTGTAGCCAGGCGTATTCGTCGATCGGATCCCTTTAATTCGCCCACGAACATCCAAAGCTTCCCGAGCGTTTTCGATTCCAAACAGCCGGGCTTGCACAAAGACTTCTTTGGAGTCCGGTAAGTGTAGTCGATCAAATGCCAGCCCGATGCTCGCACGTTCATGAACAATTCCAACCCCTACCTTCGTAGCATGAGTGATCGTGCCTGACAAGACGCTGCCAATTGGAATTGCCACGTGCCCATTCACGGCGACGGGCGCTACGACAATCGCTTCAACGCGCTGCCCCTTGATGGCATTTGTGGAATAGAGACCGTGTTTCAGCCGAATTTCCAGCTTAGTCCCGGCTGGGAGTTCCAGGGCGTAGCCTTGGGATGCCGTCAGAATTGACCAGCAGACTGTCGCAATCCAGCTTTGTCCCCGTCGTGTCACCGAACCGAGACTATATCACTCGCGCGGCATCATGGAATGCAGTAGGTTCCTCGCGGGCGGAAACTGATTCTCGATTTCAGCCAGGCGCGTTTTCGCAAGATCCACATTCTTGCCCTGTCGGACTAACGCCACAGCCAGCATGTAGCGACCGCGAACGGAGTTCGGATCTTGCTTCAGACCGTTCAGCGCATGCTCTTCGGCTTTGTCGAACTGTCCTTCGTTGGCAAAGTAGGCGGATAGATTGACATTGTTCACGGAATCGACAGGATCGATGCGGTGCGCTTTCATGAGCCACTCACTTGCTTTGTATGGCTCCCGTTCCTGCAGGTAGAGCGCTCCAAGATTGCTGGTGACTTCGAAGTTTTCTGCGTCAATTGCCGCCGCTTTTTCAAGATGCTCGATTGCCTTCAGTCGGTTGCCTTTTCGGAGGGCTTTCGTTGCCGATTCCAACTCCCGAGTTGCTGCCTTCGGAGTTTGATGCATCAATCGAATTGCCGAAATCGAATTCTGCGTGCCCTGTCGGGGGCGAGTACTGAGGGCAATCTGCAGGAAGCCAATCGAGGCAGATTGAAATCCTTGCGAGTGGCGCACGTCACCTGCCTGCCCGATGACACGCAGTTCGTAGAATCCCGTTGGTACAGCTGCCAACTGAAATGAACCTTTAACGCCCACCTGACTTTCCGACAAGATGCGGCGACTCCCTATATCAACGACCTGGACCTTCAACATGCCCAACTCAAGGAAGTCGGCGCCAGACACAATGGCCCCCGAGATTGGAATTCCAATATTCCGTTGATGGCCTGGCTCAAGTTGTGCCTGCAACGCAATCGTCAAGCAAAGCATCGAGATCAGCATGGTGGTCAGTTTCATTTCGTTCGCCTGACTGCTATACGGAGAATTTGCGTTTTTGCTATGCCTCTCGACCGAATGATGTGACGAAGGGGCCTGCGCCGGGGCTATCCGGGCTGGCATCTCCTATACTGAGATTTCACTCGTTGATTTCAGAAATGTTTCATTTATTCGGAGAGGGGGATTTTCCCTTGCGTCATCGATTTGTCTGCGCCTGCGCTGCGCTCGCACTGGCATCACTGGCTAGTGCGCAGAGTGTGCCCGGCTATGTGAACTTCGCCGACGGCGAAAAGCGCCTCGCGGAGTTGGCCCGGCAGAACTCAAGCTGGATTCAGTTAGTCTCGATCGGAAACTCGGCTGGCGGCAAGAAGCTGCACTTGCTCGCCATTGCTGCTCCGGGCAAAGTAAAGCCCGAGCAGCGGCCCGCTGTCTTTATCGGTGCGAACCTGGTCGGCTTCCACAATGCTGGCACCCAAGCGGCTGTGGCTTTTGTCGAAAAGCTTGCCGCAAAGCGCAATGACGCCGCTGTCAAGCAATTGCTTGAGACGCGCACGTTCTACGTTGCTCCGATGTTGAATCCGGATGCGCACGATGGATTGTTCCAAGGCCCCAAGTACCGCCGCAGCCTCAATGTTGGCCAGCTGGATCGCGATTTGGACGGACTGATTGGCGAGGATGGCTACAACGACCTGAACAACGACGGCAAGATCACCGTGATGCGGATGGAGGATCCGGCCGGGGAATGGATCGTGGACGAAAAGGACGCCCGCCTCATGCGCCGCGCCGATCCGCTCAAGGGAGAAAAGGGCAAGTTCAAGATGATGCCCGAAGGTTTCGACGACGACAAGGATGGACAGTTCAACGAAGATGGCCCCGGTGGATATCGGCCGGATCGCAATTTTGCGCACGCCTGGAACGATGCTGACCCTGAGTCTGGCCCCTGGCCGAGCGCGCAGCCCGAGAGCAAGGCCATCATGGACTTTCTGATTACCCATCGGAATGTGGCAATGGCCGTTGTCTTTGGCCCCGCGAACAACTTGCTTGAGATGCCACGCGGTGCCGGCGGCCGTGGGGGTGACGTGGGCAGCATCAAAGTGACGCTACCCCGCAATTTGGCAAGCGCGACAGGGCTTGAGGCTAACAAGGAATATACGATCGACGAAGTTTATGAGCTGCTGAAAGACAGCCCGCTGGCTCGGGCGCAGGGAGGTTTGACCAAGGAGGCGCTGGCCCAGTTCCTTGGCGGTGGTCCTGCCACTGCTCCTGATGCCGAAGACCTGAAGTTCTATCAGAGCTTTGGCGACGAATACAAGAAGATTCTCGAAAAGGCTGGTCTTGACACGAAGCGCGCTGGCGGCCAAAGCGCCCCGGGTGGATTGCAAAACTGGCTTTATTACCAATACAGCGCCATGGCCATTGAGCTTGATGTGTGGGGCATCCCCAAGAAGGCCGCCCCCAAGCCGGCTGCGAATACCGCCGCCGACGCTCTGACCCTCGATAAATTCGAAAAGATGACGGCCGCTGAAGTTGGGGCTCTCGATGACGCCAAGCTCGGTGATTTTCTCAAGAGCATCAATGCTCCTGCGATGGCAACCGCTCAGATGATCAAGCAGGGTGTTGCCAGTGGACGGATGACGCCAGCCCAGATGGCTGGCATGATTCGATCGCAAGGTGGTGCACAGGCTGCTCGCCCCGCCGCTGGAGGCGCTGCTTCAAGTGGCCCGACCACTCCGGACGAAGACACCATCGCTTACGTGGATGCCTCCGCCAAGGATGGTTTCGTCAATTGGACCCCGGTGACGCTTCCGGATGGAACGAAGGCAGAAGTTGGTGGTGTGGATCCTTTCCTCGCTATAACTCCCAACGAAGCGGAGCTTAAGAAAGCTGTTGATGCGCATGCCGATGCCATTCTGTTTATGGCTGGCAAGCTGGCGGAAGTCGCCATCACGGATGTCCAAGTCAAGTCTCTTGGTTCTGGCGTTTTTGAAGTGAGCGCTACGGCCGCCAACAATGGCTTTCTGCCGACAGCGACGCGGCTTCAGGTACGCACGCGTAGCTTCCTGCCTGCGAGGCTCACGGTGACTTTGCCGAGTGGCGCGAAGCTCGTACAGGGCAACAACCGTGTCAGCAGCGAACGCATCACCGGTACTGGTGGCACTGTGAAAGCAACCTGGTTGATCAGCGCCGATTCTGGCGCGAAGGTAACAGTTAGCATCCTTACCCCCAACGCGGGTGAAGATCGCCGAGAGGTGGTTCTCCAGTAATGATTCGCACTTATCTCTCACTGATTCTGGCGGGAACGCTGATGGCGCAAACCGCCCCATTAACGCCTAAGTCTCCCGCTCCCGATCCCAACTGGGACCGCCTGTATCCGAACGCTCAGATTCTTGAGATGATGCGTGGCTACGCCAAGGCCTATCCGGACTGGGTGAAGCTCGAAAGCCTCGGTAAGACCAGCGCCGGCGGCGACACCTGGTTGATGACGATCACCAATCCCAAGACTGGTGCTCCTGGTACCAAGCCTGCCTTATACATCGACGGCGCAACGCATGCCAATGAAATTCAGGGTACGGAAGTCACGATGTACACCATCAACTTCGTGCTCAAAAATTACGGCAAGTTGCCTCGGGTGACTGAATTTCTTGACCGGGCCACACTCTATGTCGTTCCAATGATGAACATCGACAGCCGCGAGCGTTGGTTCACGCAGCCAGCCACACCGAACTTCCCTCGCACTTTGCCCGTATCGATCGATGACGATCGCGACGGCTTTAAAGACGAGGACGGTTTCGACGATCTCGATGGCGACGGCGAAATCACTATGATGCGCAAGAAGGTGCCGCTCGGTCAGGGCCGCTTCAAGCTCGATCCGAAGGATCCACGACTGATGGTTCCTGTGCAAGCCAATGAACTGGGCGAGTACATCATGCTCGGCACCGAAGGCATCGACAACGATGGCGACGGTCAGGTCAATGAAGACACTTATGGCTACATCGATCCCAATCGCGCCTGGGGCGAAGGCTGGATGCCGCGCTATGTGCAATCCGGCTCGAGTGAATATCCGCTGCAGTATCCCGAACAGCGCAACATCGCTCAATGGTTTCGCGGCCGCACGAACATTAATGCTGTTCTGAGCTTCCATAATTTCGGTCGCTACATTTTGCGTGGGCCCGGCGCCAAGCCACAACGCGCAATGGGCCCGGCTGATCTTCGTGTTCACGATTTTTTGGGCAAGGAAGGGGAAAAGATTCTTCCTGGCTATCGTTACGGAAGCAGTTGGCAACTGCTCTACGACAGCTACGGCGACACGACGGATCATACCTATGGTCGTCACGGTGCAATTAGCTTTGTCGTTGAACTCAACGGAACCCAGCAGGACTTCAACAACGACAAGAACGTCTCGCAGGAAGAGCAGATGAAGTTCAACGACGAGCTCACTCAGGGGCGAATGTTTGTGCCCTGGAAGGCGTACAAGCATCCGCAGTACGGCGACATCGAAGTTGGCGGCTATAAGCACGACACCAATCGTTCGCCGGAAGGCTTTCTCAATGTAGAAGAATGCCATCGCAACGCGATGTTCATCCTGCTGAATGGTCACCATCTGCCGATGCTCAAGATGCAGACGCCTGAAGTTGTGAAGGTGAAGGATGGGCTTTATCGCATTCACGTGCCAGTTCTCAACGAGCGCATGATTCCGACCACGGCCTCAATCGTGGCGCAGCATAAGCTTCATCGCCAGGACATAGCGACGATTTCCGGTGGAAAAGTCATCGCCAGCGGGATTGTACAGGATCCATTCCTGAACAAGGTGCAGATGCAGGAGCACCGCCCGGAACGTCTCGTTGTGAATGGTGGCGTCGCTGGCTATTCCACCGAGACTTTGATGTTTCTTGTGGAGGCTCGGCCGGGAACGGTGACGTTCACCTACGACAGCGTTAAAGCCGGCAAAATCAACGGCACTATCACGCTTCCATGATGCGAGAATTCATTTCTTGTTTGCTGGCGGCAAGCTTGCTTGCCGCACAGCAGCCCGCGCCGCCTGATCCGGCCTGGGACCGTCTCTATCCCAACGCGAAAGTGCTTGAGCTGATGCGTGGCTACGAGCGTTCTTATCCTGGCTGGGTCAAAGTAGAAAGTCTGGGAAAGACCAGTGCCGGAGGCGACACATGGTTGATGACCATCACCAATCCCGCCACTGGGGCGGCCTCCAGTAAACCTGCGGTTTATGTCGACGGCTCGACGCACGCAAACGAAATCCAGGGCACCGAAACCACGATGTACATCGTGAATTTCGTGCTGAAGAATTACGGCAAGCTGCCACGTGTTACTGAGTTTTTGGATCGCGCCACGCTCTATTTGATCCCGATGATGAACATCGATAGCCGCGAGCGTTGGTTCAGGCAGCCGTCCAATCCGAATTTCCCTCGTACGCTCCCTGTACCTCTCGACGATGATCGCGATGGACTCATCGACGAGGACGGCTACGACGATCTCAACGGCGACGGCGAAATCACGATGATGCGCAAGAAGGTGCCGCTTGGCCGCGGCAACTTCAAGCTTGACCCCAAGGATCCGCGACTGCTGATCCCGGTTGGGCCCAATGAACTTGGAAACTACATCATGCTTGGCTTTGAAGGAAGCGACAACGACGGCGACGGCCAAGTGAACGAAGACTTGTATGGCTACGTTGATCCCAACCGTGTGTGGGGGGATGGTTTTCAGCCCAGATATGTCCAGAATGGGGCCAGCGAGTACCCACTGCAATACCCCGAAGCTCGGAACATCGCCGAATGGATGGGCTCACACTTCAATGTCAATGTTGTGATGAGTTACCACAACTTCGGCAAGCTGATTCTGCGCATGCCTGGTGCCAGAAGCCAGCGTCCGATGCCGCAGGTGGATCTCCGCGTACATGACTTCCTCGGCAAGGAAGGCGAATTGATGTTGCCCGGCTACAAGTATGTCTGGGTTGCTCCAGTATTAGGAGACAGCTACGGTAGCTCCGCCGATCACACCTACGGCCGCGTTGGGGCCTTCAGCGTTGGTATCGAACTGAACGCTCCCCAACAAGACTTCAACAACGACAAGAACGTCTCTCAGGACGAAGTGATGAAGTTCAATGACGAACTCACTCAGGGTCGTATGTTCGTCGACTGGAAGCCGTTTAATCATCCGCAGTTCGGCGAAATCGAGATTGGCGGTTACAAGCACGACACGGGCAGGTCGCCCGAAGGATTTCTGAGCGTTGAGGAGTATCACCGTAACGCCATGTATGTTCTCTTGCATGGCTTCCACTTGCCCAAGCTCGTCGTGCAAACTCCTGAGGTGATCAAGGTGAAAGAAGGCCTCTACCGGTTGCACATTCCGATTCTCAATGAGCGCATGATTCCCAGCGTTTCTGGAATCGTCGCGCAAAATCGGATCCACCGGCAGGACCTCGCAATGATCGAAGGCGTAAAGGTGTTGGCCAGCGGCACAGTGACGGACCGATTCATGAATCGAGTCGAGTTGCAGCAGCACCGGCCCGAACGTTTGATGGTGAGCGGTGGGATTGACGGCGTCTCCACGCGCACACTGATGTTCTTGATTGAAGCCCGTCCCGGCAAGGTGAAATTTGTCTATGACAGCCTCAAGGCCGGCAAAATCTCAAAGGAAATTGAACTGCCATGAGCACTGCCGAGCACAAAGAGAAAGCCAAGGATCTGGGGCGAATCGGCATTTGCATCGTCACTGTATCCGATACGCGCACTGAAGAGACCGATCTGAACGGCAAATACCTTTCGGCTGAAATCGCAGAACTTGGTCATCGCGTGGATGGATACCGCATCATCAAGGACGAACCGGATCAAGTTGCCGCTGTTCTCGATGAATTCGCGGCGACTGATTGCCGCTTGATTTTGTTCAATGGTGGAACAGGGATCTCGCCGCGCGACACCACATTTGACGTTCTCTCGCGAAAGCTTGAGAAAACTCTTCCTGGATTTGGCGAGCTATTCCGGATGTTCAGCTATGACGCCGTCGGGGCCGCAGCTATGCTGAGCCGTGCAACAGCCGGCACCTACAAGGGAAAAGTTGTGTTTTCGACGCCCGGCTCAACCAATGCTGTTGAAGTTGCTTGGCAGAAATTAATTCGGCCTGAACTTGAACACCTTGCATGGGAAGTCGGACGCAAGTAAGATAAAACGCATGACTAAATTGGGTAAATTCTTTTCTCTCCTTCTCGCTGGGCTGCTGGTAGCTGTGCCCGCTCTCCCGCAAAGCGAAGAAGATCTCGATAAGGCAATGAAGCTCGTGGGTAAGACCATGGGTGAGCTTCGCAAGGCGAATGAAGCCAAGGATGAAGCTGGGCTGAAGGCCGGTGGAAAGGTGCTCGTTGAGCAGTTTACGCTTGGCGGCAAATTCTTTGCCAGCCACAAGATGGCAGATGCCGTCGAAATGAATGGAAAGACCCTGGCCGCCGCCAAGGCGCTGGCCGATGGCAGCGGCACGATGGCTGCAGTCGGTTCCACCTGCAAGGGTTGCCATGACATGTATCGCGAGAAACTCGCCGATGGCAGCTACAAGCTGAAGATGACCCACTAAATCACAAACGTCAGTATTCGTTTTCAGACTGCGGGCTCGATGATTGCACTCATCGAGCCCTTTGAATTTTCCATTCGGAAATCGGGGCCAAAGGCGATGATTTGGTCGCGTGCGAACTCCGCCATTGGCAATTCCACGGTCATGATGATTGTGCGCCCTTTTTCGTCTACCTCGGAGGCGTGATCGAGTGCCTGTTGGAAGCTGAAGAAAAACAATTTCTGCAGCATCTCGATCACGTAATCGTAGGTATGCGCGTCGTCGTCCAGCAAAACGACGTGATACAGCGGTTCACGCGTATCGAGCGCTTCTTTTTCCAGCTCAGGTGTGACGACGGCTCCAGACATCCACGTAACAGAATCGCACGATTCTAGCGCATCGTCCGCAATGATTGTTCTTCAAGGTGTGGGGTATGGTTGAATCCGTTGAGCGTCCATCGTTCGCCGCGCCGCCGGAAAATTGTAAACGAACTGTTGTAGAGGCTACCCGCTAACTCAAATACCTGTTGCACCGGGGCATTGAATAGGGCTGCGGTAGAAATCCCAATCGGTGTCGCTGAAGTCACCAAAGCCACCCGGCCATTCACGCTCAGGCTCTCAAATGCTCGGAGTATCCTTTGCTCAAACTGCGCCCAGGTTTCGCACTCGACTTGATATCGGTTGGCAAGCCAGGCTTCTACGACCTTAAAGTCGGTTTGTCGCCAAGAACGATGCACGGAATGCGTCGGGTCAGCGGTTTCCGCCTGCAGTGTTTCGTATTCCTGGCGGAAGGCCGCGTCCGAGGAAGCAATCTGAGGCGCAATGGATTCGTAAACTGCGTCCAGGTCAAACTCGTTCCATTGCGCATCCACTTCTACGGAGGAGCTGAGAGCCGCAGCTGTTGCCTGTTGCCGTCGCAAACCTCCGCTGATGACTCTGTCGAAAGCGATTCCCTGCGCATCGAACCATTTACGTAGCCGCCCCGCCTGGTTTGCGCCCAAATCTGAAAGCTGATCATAGTCGGTGCGCAGCCCAGCCTGGCCGTGCCGGATCAGATACAACTCATGCATCCCTCGATGGTAGCTTGCTACCGCTGCATGACCGAAGAATTCGGCTGAATCCAGGAGGTTTCGGTCACAACGAGTGAGGTCTCATTCCGGTAGAAATCGATCGGCGACACGGGCAATACCCTTGGGTCAATTCGTTCCAGATGGATTTTTTGCTCTACCGGTCGAGGCGCACCTGCAATGTAGCCCAGCAGGAACGCGATTGGGGCAAAGAAGCTCAGCAGGTACAGCAATTGCATCAGTTTCATGGGTTCTGTGTAGTTTGTGGCCGCAGAACCGAAATCTTCTCCCGCTATTTCGCCTCAAAATAGAGGTATGAGCTCCACGAATCGAGCTTTAGTGCCGCACTATGTAGCCTCGTTGCGCCCGTATGTAGCTGGCCGAAGCACAGAAGAAGTCAAACAAACCTATGGCCTGTCGCACGTTGTGAAGCTGGCCTCCAATGAAAATCCCCTTGGTCCCTCACCTCTGGCGCTCGAACAAATGCGCTCCGTGCTCGACCATTTGCATCTCTATCCAACGGGCCTTGACCTCCGCAAGCATCTTGCGGATCGCTTCGGTACCAAAATCGAAAACGTCATCACAGGCTCTGGGAGCGAAGGCATTATGGCCAACATCGTTCGCACGTTTCTCTGCGACGAAGACGAAGCGTTGACCAGTGAAGGCACTTTTATTGGCTTTGAAGTCCTCGCCCGCGGACGCGGCATCCCCTTCCGGACGGTCCCTCTGCGCGCGGATTATCACATCGATCTTCCTGCCCTTGCTGCCGCTATCAACGAGCGCACCAAGTTGATCTATCTTGCCAATCCAAACAATCCGACCGGCACCATTTTCACCAAGCAGGAATTCGACGCCTTTTATCGCCACGTTCCGGAGCGGGTGCTGATCATCCTTGACGAAGCCTACTTCGAGTACGCCAAGGATAATGCCCGTTATCCCGATTCGATGTTCTACCGCTATGACAATGTGATCACCCTGCGCACGTTCTCGAAGATCTACGGTTTGGCCGGTGTCCGCATTGGCTATGGCTTTGCACATGAAGAGCTGATTGCCAACCTGATGAAGGTGAAGCTGCCATTTGAACCCTCCATGCTTGGCAATGCGGCGGGCATTGGCGCCATCGAGGATCGCGAGTTTCTGCACCGTTCTCTCGAATCGAATGCCCGCGTCATGCGGCGTCTGCGGGATCAACTCCTCCAGATTGGTTTTCAACCCGTCAGCAGCGATGCAAACTTTCTGATGATTCCTATTGCTTCGGCCGAGGAGGCTCAGCGCCTCACCCAATCCTTGGTGGAGCGCGGCGTTATCATACGGTACCTGGCCAACTTCGGCCTCCCCAACTGTGTCCGCCTCACGATTGGTACGGACGAGGAAAATGAGTTTCTCATCGACACGATGAAACAGGTGCTGGTGAATGCATGACACACGATCCACTTGAGTTGGAAGCAATCGACCACATCGAGTTCTACGTGGGCAACGCCAAGCAGGCGGCTCACTTTTATCGCACGGCCTTTGGCTTCTCGCTGATTGCCTACAAGGGTCCGGAGACGGGCTGCCGCGATGTGGCGAGCTATGTCCTCGAGCAGCGCAAGATCCGCTTCGTGCTCACGACGCCACTGCGACCGGATCATCCGGCGGCCGAGGAACTGCGCCGCCACGGCGACGGGGTGAAGGCGGTTGCGCTCACCGTGGCGGATGCACAGGTCGCATGGCAAACCGCGCTGTCCCGCGGAGCTCAGTCCGCTGGATCTCCCGAGGATCGCGAGGATGCGGATGGCCGCGTCACCATCGCCCAGATTGCACTCTACGGCGACACGGTCCACGCCTTCGTCGAACGCAAAGGCTACGCCGGAAGGTTTCTGCCTGGCTATGTTGCTGCCTCTGACGCGATTGCAACTCCAACCGGATTGGCGCATATTGATCACATTGTCGGCAATGTGGGATGGTACCAGATGGATGTCTGGGTGCGCTTCTACCAGGACGTGCTGGGCTTCTCGCTCTACCAGCATTTCGACGACGCGGACATTTCAACCGAGTATTCGGCCCTGATGTCGAAGGTGATGGCTGGCGGCAATGGTCGCATCAAGTTCCCCATCAACGAACCCGCCGAGGGCCGCCGGAAATCGCAGATTGAAGAATACCTGGAAGCTTATGGGGGCCCAGGCGTGCAACACATCGCCATGTCGACACCAGACATTGTCGCCACCGTTGAGACGATGCGCGCCCGCGGCGTCGAGTTTCTGCGTGTTCCGCAATCCTATTACGATGAACTCGCTGCCCGTGTGGGCAAGATCGACGAATCGATCGACCGCCTGGCCGACCTGGGGATTCTTGTCGATCGCGATGAAGAAGGCTATATGCTGCAGATCTTCACCAAACCCGTGGAAGACCGTCCCACGCTGTTTTATGAAGTGATCCAGCGCAAAGGCAGCCGGAGTTTCGGCAAAGGCAACTTCAAGGCGCTCTTTGAGGCCATCGAGCGCGAGCAGGCCCTTCGCGGCAACCTCTGAAAATATTTCGAACATTTCCCTAGATATCTACGTCTAGATGTCTAGGTATCGAAAATGTCCGTTAAAACCCGCAACGACGCGCTATCCGGCAGTCTCACTCTGTTGATCCTGAAAACCCTCGCCATCGGCGCCATGCATGGCTACGGGATCTCGAGCCGCATCCAGCAAATGAGCGACGACCTGCTTCGTGTCGAAGAGGGCAGCCTCTATCCGGCGCTGCACCGGATGGAGCAAGAGGGCTGGATTGAGAGCGAATGGGGCACGACGGAGTCGAATCGCCGGGCCCGGTTCTACCAGCTCACCAAAGCCGGCCGGGAACAACTCGATCAACAACTGGAAAGTTGGCGGCGCGTTACACTCGGCGTCTCGCTCGTCCTTGAATCGGCATAGGGAAGGGAACTCCAATGGGATTCTTCAGCCGTCTGAAAACCACATTATTCTCGAGAGAAGAAGTTCGCCGCCGCGCCGAGGAGGAAGCCCAGTTTCATCTCGAGATGCGCGAGTAGGAACTGATCGACCGCGGGCATGGGCCTGAGGAAGCCGCCCGTCTTGCCCGCGCGCAATACGGCAACCTGCTGCGACAGCAGGAAGAGACCAGCGACACCGATCTGCTCAGCGGCCTTGAGGGCACGCTTCGCGATATCCAGGTTGCCTTCCGCCGTTTGCGGCGCAGTCCGCTGTTTCTGATCTCCAGCGTGATGCTTCTCGCCTTTGGCCTGGGTGTAAACACGGCCGTCTTCAGCGTTCTCGATGCCTTGTTTTTGCGGCCGCTTCCCTTCAGCGCACCCGACCGGCTTGTGCTCATCGAAGAATCCACCAATGGGAAGACCTCCAACAGCAACCCGGTTCGCCTGCATGATTGGCGTACCCGTGTGAGTGCCTTCGCAACGGTCGCCAGCACTTTTGGGGAATCCCTGCAATTGCGGGAGATCGACGGTAATCGCGGAGTACTCTCGCTGCGTGTGATTGGAGACTGGATCGGCATGCTGGGTGTCCCGATGATCGAAGGACGCAACTTTGACGGCAAGGAACTAGAAGGCGGCAAGGTTGCGATCCTTGCCGCTCGGGCCCGCGACATTGCCCGTGTTGGAGAATCGATCCGGCTCGGCGCGGAATCCTACACTGTGATCGGCATCGTCGCCAATGAGATCGCCCCTGGCGAGGACGTACAAGTGGTTCTACCCATCGATGCGGCCATTCTCAAGGGGAACCGCAAAGCGGGTTACCTTCAGGCCGTCGCCCGGTTGAAGCCAGCCATCAGCCTCGAAGCCGCCGATGCCGAACTCCACAGCGTGGCCGCCCAACTGGCCAAGGAATTTCCCGATACCGATCGCGAGCGCGTGGCCCGTCTGGTTCCGGCCCAGCAGGCCTGGGCTGCGGAAGCGCGCGAACCGGCCATGTACATTCAGGCGGCCGCTGCTTTGCTGCTGTTGATTACTCTGGTGAACCTTGCCGGCCTGCTCGCCGCCCGCGCCCTCGAGCGCAATCGCGAAGATTCGATCCGGCTTTTTCTTGGAGCGGGCCGCTGGCATTTGATCCGCCTGCATCTGGTGGAATCGGGTCTGCTGGTCGCCTTCGGCTGCATGGCGGCCGCGATGGTGGCGCCCTGGGCTCTGGCCCTGTTGCAACTCAACTACGGCGACAGCTTTGCCCCGATCAAGACCGCTGTGATTGACACACGAGTCCTTGCCTATCTCGGCGCGACAGGCATCCTTGCCACGCTGATCTTCACTGGAATCATGGCCTTGCAGACTTCGAACGAACACGATCCACGCGGCCATGCCCAGTTCCGTCTTCGCAATATTCTCATCGTGTCGGAAGCCGCCCTTGGCCTCGTGCTGCTCGCCGTCTCCTTTCAACTGGTTCAGGATTTCTCACGGCTGCGTTTCTCCCCGCTTGGAATTCAGGAACAGGGGCTTCTCAGCGCCAGAGCGTACCTATCCTGGGGTACGGACTTTTCCGAGATCCGCTCCACGATCGATCGCGGCATCGAGCAACTTTCGGCATTGCCCGGCGTCACCGGAGTTGCCGTCGTTGACCGGTTGCCACTCGAAGGCGGCTCGCAGGATTCCCCCTTGTTCATTCAGGGGCAGCCTGAGAAGACGCGCGATTCGATCGGCATCCGCATGGCTTCGGGCAATTACTTCAGTCTGATGGGAATTCCGCTTCTTGCCGGGCAGATGCCCACCGATGACACCGCCATCCTTGTTAATGAGGCATTCTCCCGTCGCTATCTCAACAATCAACCGATCGGCAGGAGTGTCTCGAATGACGGCAAGAAGTGGCTGCGCGTCTCGGGCGTTGTGGGCAATGTTCGTTTCTCCTCGAAGGATTCCCGGCCCCGGCCCGAGATCTTTCTGAGCGAACGCACCCAATTCTGGCCACTGCTCACGTTCGTCATTCGAACTTCGCAGCCTGCAAGCTCCCTCACGCAACCGATCCGCAAGCTGTTCTCCACGCTGAATCCGGAGATCGATTTTCGCGGAGTTTCCGCACTCGAAAGCCGCATTGATGAACTGGTGCAACAGCCCCGGCGACAGCGCGATGTGGTTGCGGCCTTCGGCTTAGTGTCACTGATTCTCGTGGTTGCCGGCGTCTATGGAATCATGGCCAGTGAGATGCTGAGACGACGCCGCGAGATTGGAATCCGCGTTGCCGTTGGCGCCAGCCGCGCCAACATCATCGGACTTGGAGTGATGCGCGCTGCATGGCTTACGCTCGCCGCCTGCCTGCTTGGAGGAGCCATTCTGATCTTCCTGCTGTCCGAATGGGTGGAGCCACAATCCGTTCTCGCCGCGATCGCCGCTGTCACGGTCGGTATGCTGCTCGCGGGGTTCCTTCCCGCCTGGCGTGGCTCGCGGGAGCAACCTTTGCTCGCACTCCGTCAGAATTGATATTTGGCGAGCTCTTGCTTGAGGATCTCGTGGGCTTCCTGTTCCGGAACCGGCTTCGAGAACAGATAGCCCTGCCCGTACTTGCAACCCAGCATCTTTAAGTTTTCGAGCTGGCCCACTGTCTCCACACCTTCCGCAACGACATCCATCTCAAGGGACTTCGCCATGCCCAGCATGGATTTCACCAGTTCGACGGCCTGTGTGTCGTTCGTCAGGTTCTTCATAAACGACTTGTCGATCTTGAGTGTGTCAAACTTCATGTCGCTCAGATACTGCAGCGAAGAATAGCCGGTGCCAAAATCATCGAGATTCATCTCGACTCCCATGGCTTTGATCTGGTCAAAGATCCGAATTGTCTCTTTGGTGTCAGCAATGAAGGCGGATTCGGTGACCTCAAGGTGCAATGCCGAGGCAGGCAGCCCGGTCGCCGCAAGCACTTGCCGGATGCGTTCCACCATATTGCCGTCCTTAACCTGATAGGGCGAAACGTTCACACTGACGCCGAGCCTCGGCAATGCGGGAAACTCGTCGAGCCAGCCACGCATCGTCTGGCAGGCTTTGGTCAACACCCAGTTGCCGAGCGGGATCATCAGGTCAGCGGCTTCCGCGATCGGGATGAATCTGTCGGGCGGCACCATGCCCCGCTTGGGGTGTCTCCAGCGCAGCAACGCTTCAAATCCGCTGATGCGTCCGCTCGCCAGTTCAATTTTCGGCTGATAGAACACCTCAAACTGGTTTCGCTCGAGCGCAATCCGCAAGTCGTTCTCAAGCTCCATCTGATCGATTGCTTTGCCTCGCAACCCAGCCTCAAAGCGCACAATTCGGCCACGGCCGAGCAATTTGGCCTGACCCAATGCCGTAGTGGCGTCCATCAGCGTTTGCTCGAAATTGTTGTTCTGTACTTCCACGACGGCGATGCCGACACTGGCACTGGTGAATAGATTGCGGCCTTCCACTTCCATTGGTTTTTCCAGCGCCACGACCATCCTGCGGGTGAGGTCTTCGCTTTCTTCCGCCGTCGCCTCCGGACCGAGCAGCAGCGCGAACAGATCCGACTCAAGGCGTGCCAGCATCACGCTGCGATTGCCAGCCGCCGGTTCAAAGGATGAAACTTGCGTCTCAAAGCGAATTGCCGCTTCTTCAACCACCTTTTCCCCCGCCGCTGGCCCAAAGTTGTCTTGCACCAGTTTGTAGCGGTCCAGACAGATGAGTGCCAGAGTGCTTCCCTGTCTGGCCTCTTCGAGGCAGTGCAGCAGCAGATTCCGGTTGCCCAGTGCCGTCAGCGGGTCGTGAGCCTTCAGCAGCGTAACGTCACTAATCGAGCCCACAATCCTCGTGGCTTGCTGATTTGGTTTCCGCTGCACCGTACCCTTCACCTGAATCCAGCGGCAAGATCCGTCGCTTTGCCGAACCCGTTGCTCCCACTCCAGTCGTTCCGGTGCGCCCACCTCACGCCAGCGCTGCAACTCGGCCCTCACCTGCGCCCCGTCCCGCGCATGCAACTGGCTGATCCAGTCTTCGCCATTTCGCCCCAGCCATCCTGGCAGGCCTGCCAGTTCTTTCCATCGGTCTGAGAAGTACACCTCGCCCGATTCCAGATTCCAGTCAAACAACCCTTCGTTGGCACCGCTCGCCGCCAGGGCCAGCCGCTCTTCGTTTTGCCGGACCAGTTTTTCAGCCCGACGCCTCATTAATTGCGATTCCACCCGGGCCAGCGCCACCGGAAAATCGATGGGCTTGGTGACGTAATCGTTCGCACCACTCGAAAGCGCCTCCACCACCCGGCCACTATCATTCAGCGCCGTCACCATAATGACCGGCAGATCCGAGGCCGACTGGGTTCCCCGCAACAGTTTCAATAGGTCGATGCCGCTCATCTCCGGCATCATATTGTCTAGCAGGATCAAGTCGATTTGCTCCCGTTCGAGCACTTCCAGCGCCTCGCGCGCGCTCGCGGCGCACTCCACCTCAAAGCCGACTTTCTTCAGTCTGCGGCTCAACAAGTCCCGATTCGGTTCTTCGTCATCCACCACCAGCAGACGGCCTGTTTCCTGCATCATGTTTCTACATCACCTTCAATTACTGGACTCAAACGATTCGCAAGCAAACGATTCACCTTTGCCGTCAACCGATCGCCACTGACCGGCTTGGTCTCAAACTCATCGCAGCCGCAAAGCAAGGCCCGTTCGAGATCGCATTGGCGGGCGTGCGCCGTAACGGCCAGGATCGGAATCGCACGTGTGGCCGACTGCCTTCGCAGAACCGCCGCCACTTCCCATCCATCCATCCCGGGTAGCCCAAGGTCGAGAACAATCAGATCCGTCCCAGCCGATTCGGCCATCTCGATTCCCGCCTCGCCGCTCGCCGCCAGTCTCAACTCATGACCCTGCTTGCTCAAGCGGCGAACCAGAAGCTCTCGATCCATCTCGTTGTCTTCGATGATCAGTATCCTTGCCATGGACCTATCGACGTCTCAATTTCGATTCCACCCTGTCAGTTCTTCATATCGGTTTTGTCGCGATGGATTTGAATGGAATCGCCGTCAATTCGCTTCCCGACTTTTTGAAAAAAACATCGAACACACGCCACTCTCGCCGATAAGCCCCAAAGAAAGGCAGTCACTGCTCATATGTACGGAATGGTCAACAAAGCTCTGGAAGACATGGTTTGCTCCGCTCACGGCGAATCGGTCTGGGAGAGCATCAAAGAAAAGGCAGGAGTCGATGTGGAGCTATTCCTCAGTAACGAGGGATATCCCGATGACATAACCTACCGCCTGGTCGGCGCAGCCAGCGAAGTGCTGCAGGCTCCCGCTCCCGCCCTGCTTCGGGCGTTTGGTGTCTATTGGGTGATGAACACCGCCGCCAAGGGCTACGGCCATCTGATGCAGGCGGCGGGCGCGAACCTCAAAGACTTCCTCATCTACCTTCCCAACTTCCACACCCGGGTCAATCTGATCTTTCCGCATCTCAACCCTCCCCGGTTCCTTTGTTCCGACATTGAGGAATCGTCCCTCAAGCTGCACTACTTCTCCGATCGTCGTGGCCTATCACCCTTTGTTCTTGGCCTAGTCGACGGCTTGGGTCAATACTTCAATACTCCCGTTGCGGTGAACCAGGAGTCATTCTGGTCTGAGCTCGGCGAACACGATATCTTCCACGTCAGTTGGTCCTAAGCTCGCATGCCTGTCACCAAACAGGTTGTCGAAGGGTTGTTCCCCTTTCACTTTGCCTTCGATCAGGAATTAAGGATCCAGAGCCTTGGTCGAGGTCTGCAAAAGCTCGAGCCTACGCTGGAACCCGGTGCTTCTTTTCTGGAGTACTTCCGGCTGGAACGTCCCCACCTGGATCTCGATTTCGATCTCATTCAGGCCAACCAGCACTTCATCTTTGTTTTTGAGCCCACCTCGGCTCGCTACCGTCTCCGGGGTCAGATCTTCCCCCACGATTCCGCTCACTTGATGTATTTCCTCGGTTCCCCCTGGGTCGAGGATATGGAAGCTCTGCAGCAACTTGGACTGAGTCTGCGAGATTTTCCGCTACACGACTCGAGTCCCGATGTGCTGCAGGTGCTGCAAGCGCAGCGCACGATGGTCAGCGATCTCAAGACCCTCAACGACAAGTTGAGCCGTCAGCGGGCAGACCTTCGTGCCGCCAACAACCTGCTCGTGAGCAAGCAGCGCGAAGTCCACCGCCTCGCCATGGTGGCCTCCAAGACGGAGGTCCCCGTGCTGATCACCGATGCCGAGGATCGCATTGAATGGGTCAACGATGCCTTCATCCGTTTCTCTGGATATACCCAACAGGAAGTCCTCGGCCGCAGCGCGGGCTCCATCCTCACCGGGCCGGAGACAAATCTCGAGACGCTTGCCTTCATTGCCGAATGCTGTCGGGAACTGCGGGCCTTCAGTTGCGAAATCCTCAACTACACCAAGTCGGGTTCCTCATATTGGGCCGCAATCGAAGTCAGCCCCATCCAGGATGAAAATGGCAATCCGGCCGGCTTCATCACCATTCAGCAGGACATTACAAAGCGACGGCGCATGGCGGAATATAACTCGCTTGAAATCGCCGTCACCCGTCTGCTCGCCCAACGCCTGGAAAGCTCCGCCATCGTCTCCGAGATCCTCTCGACAGTCTGCTCACTGCTTGGATTTTGCGCCGGCCTGTTGTGGCGAATTGCATCTGACGGCTCCCACCTTCTCTGCGGCGAAACGTGGTCGGTACCTCAACTGGAACAGTCTCCATTCATGGAGCGCAGCAAGGCGATGACCTTCACCCCAGGGCTGGGTTTACCGGGTACGGTTTGGATTGAGGCAAAGCCCAAATGGATGTTCGATCTCTCGAGGGAGACTAACTTCCCCCGCTTGCCCTCGGCCGCCGCCAGCGGCGTGCGTAGTGGCTTTGCTTTCCCGATTCAGGTTACTGGCTCCGTCCTTGGCGTCATGGAGTTCTTCGACTTTCAGACCCGTGAACCCAACCCGCAACTACTTGAGGTCCTCGCCCGGATTGGAGTTCAGTTGGGGCAATTCCTCGAGCGCGCTGCGGCGGAAGCCAAACAGGCAAATCTGCTCTCCGTCCTGCAGGCCACTTTTGATGCCACCGCCGATGGCATCCTGCTCTCCGCCCTCGATCAGAGCATTGTCAGCTTCAATCAACGCTTTCTCGATCTCTGGCAGCTTCCGCAAGGTACCTCCAAAGAAGCGAGCATCACGCAACTCCGCACGCTGGTTCACGATCAGCTCTCCGATCCGGAAGCCTTCTTCAGCCTTGTCCAACAGCTCTATGCGAATCCGGAAGAAGTCTCCGCCGAAGTCATTCACTTCAAGGATGGTCGTGTTTTTGAACGCTTCTCGCAACCCCAGCGTCTCGCCGATCGAATCATTGGCCGCATCTGGAGCTACCGCGATGTTACCGAACAATGGCGCTCCCAGCAGGCCCTGCGCGAAAGTGAAGAACGCTATCGTATCGTCGCCGAAACGGCCTCCTACGGGATTCTCACTGTCGACGAAGGCGATACCGTGGTTTACGCCAATGCTGCTGCCGGCCGAATCCTTGGCTATCCCAGGAACTCACTTCTTGGTCTTCCGCTCGATGATTTGATCCCCGGAGGAGTCAGCCACTCGATCTGCTCTCTGCAGTCATTCGAATCGACCGCCTTTCACAAAAATGAAAATCCGATCCCCGTTGAATTGTCTGTGGGGGAATATCAAATCGCGGGTCAAAACCTGGTCAGCCTTATCTTTCAGGACGTAACCCCGCGGAAAGTCTACGAACGAAAGATCGAAGATGCACGTGAACTCGCCGAAGCCTCCAATCGAGCCAAGAGCGCTTTTGTCGCCAACATGAGCCATGAGCTACGAACGCCGCTTAACGCAATTCTCGGATATACCGAGATGGTGATTGAGGATGCCACCGAAAACGGCCACAGCTTATACACTCGAGACCTTGCTCGCGTCCTCACCGCCGGTCGTCATTTGCTTACCCTGATCGATGACATTCTCGATATCTCAAAAATCGAAGCTGGCAAGATGGAGGTCCATCCGGAATGGGTGGATGTCGAATCCATCATTAACGAGTGTGTTTCCACACTCGCCCCGATTGCCCAAAAGAACAACAACCAGATCATCGTCAAGCCTTGGGAGCCTGTGGGGCAATTCTGGACCGATCCTACCCGCTTCCGCCAAAGCCTGTTCAACTTGCTCAGCAACGCAAGCAAGTTCAGGCATGACGGTCTGGTGGAACTCTCCTTGCAATTGGACCAACAAAATGGGCGCGAGTGGACTCATTGGAGCGTTCGCGATACCGGTCGCGGCATCAGTAAGGAAGATCAATCCAAACTCTTTACTGCCTTCACTCAGGTCAACTGGTCCACTTCCAAAAGTGAGGGTGGCACCGGACTTGGGCTTGCCATCACCCGCAGTCTATGCGAGGCGATGGGCGGCCATGTCAGCCTGGAGAGCGAACCTGGCGTTGGTTCCTGCTTTACGATCTCATTGCCACGGCGAAAGCCAGAGGGCTCCTAGAGCTTTCCGCCCCGGATCCATTCGAGAATCGTTTCGTACTCTGCCGAGGCAGATGCCTCTCGCCCATCTCGGCCCCAACGTGTTCCACCGCCGTGGGTGCTGGTATGCAGCGCAGGGTCGCCCGCATTGTCGTTTGGCCTTGTCGGTTTGATCAGCAATAAGCTGCGCTTCGGCTCTTTGAGGTTCACTTTCCGCAACGCAGCCTCATAATTCACCCGTGTCTGCGCCTTGCTGAATCCTGTTTTCCCTGGCATCCGGAGTGCAAACTGCCCTTGCGTCGCATGGCACACCACGCAGGCGCGTCCGTCTTCGCCCACTCGTGCCAATACAGGTTGTACCCTTTGCTTGAAGTATTCATAATCAGGCTTCGCTTCAGACAGGCGCTCCACTTGTGTCCGGTACCCACTCAACTCGTCATAATTCCAAACCAGTTCGGCGGCTGCGCGCCTTACCTGTGGATCCTCATCCTTTACTCCGAGCCCGATTAGAAATCTCGCCACGTCCGAACTAAACAGATTCGCGTCCTCCGGCAACACTACATCCCTGCCAGGGTTGTACCGGTTCAATGCCGATAACCGCAGGCTGAATCGCGCCGGGTCAAGTGAGTCCAACATCCGGCGTTTCATGGTTTTGTCTGCTTTGGAAGCAAACTGCTTGCCCAAAACCGGGTTCGTCGGCTCGGCGATATAGCTCTTTACAAAGATCTCGACTGCCGCCGTCTCTCGCATCCGATCTCCCGAGGCGAACGCTTCGAGCATAGTTGTCCGCATTAACGGCCCATCGGCAATATGCGGAAATACGGCGGCTGCAGCCAGAGCAAGATCCAGCGGTACGCCTTCGGGCTTGAGTAAAAGCCTTTCCACGCGCCCTTGCAAGTATGGATTGCGCGTGGGGCCCTCTCCCGGTGTTACTGCCGCCAAGGCCGGCAGCAAAGTCTCGAGTGCATCCCGGTTGCCTGGCTCAAGAGCCGCAATCAAAGCCTCGCTCAATTCTTTTTCGAAAGCATATGGTTGCTCGAGTGTTAGCTTTCCTCGCGCGTCGTTGGCAAACACAAATTTCACATCGCTCGAATACTCACCCACGGCAAGCTTTACCACCGCTACCGTCAGCTTTCCACTGAGCCCCGCTGGAAACACACTCAAGCTGCGGATCGCCGCGCGCGTCAAGCTGGCGTGTCCACTGTTCAAGCAAGTCAGCAGCTCTTTCTCGAGGCTCTCCCTAATAGAGCCCAAATCAGGTAATTCGCTGTCGTTGCCAACACGAGTTTTGTAAAACGGATTCGCCGGCCCATACCGGAACGCGGCCGTTCTCTCATGGGGTTCATAGCCGCCTTGATGCAGCCCGTCCACTCCTCGCGAATACTCGCTGAAGAACTTCGGCAACACCACCTCGCTGCGCCGCTCCAAATCTTCCGGTAGCCCGGCGTGTCGCTGTGGATGATCCCACAGTGCCTCGAGCAGTGCCACCTTGCCAGCGACATCTCCGTTCTTCAACCCAAGGGCAATTGCCTCTTGTGCTCGTCGTCGCCGTCCCTCGAGCCCCTCCAAAGTTTTCTCTCTTGCCGTATCATCTGCGATCTGCGCATTCCACGTCGCGAGATAACCCTCGTTCTCATCGATCATTGTGTAGAGCGCCTGCTTCAAGCCCCCGCGAACGGTATCATTCTGCTCTGTCGTGATCCTCCCAATGACTGCTGCAAGAATCGCACGCGCCATCCCTTCGTCGTCGGCTTGCCAGGCATACCATCTTGCTGCTGCATTGGCCGCGGCAAAGCGCAACAAAGGTTGCTCATCGCTCAAAAGGGAAAGTACTCGAGTCAGCAGATCGGCTTGTGACGTCCAGCTGCGAAACTGCGCCGCGAACACACGCAGCCCCTCATAACGCTCCATGGGCGAACGGCTCCCAAGCAGTTCTTTCAATCGTGAAACATCCCTGGCAGCTCGCAAGCTTCGTGCTCTAACTACAGCGCCTGCCTTTCCCGGCATCGCATCCCAGGCGGACTCGCTTTCACCCGTGCCTTCTGCTTTCACCAACCGGCTTAATGCCATCACAGCAAACTGCGTATCTCGAAATGGTGTATCAAAGGCTTTGTGGCTTGCTTCTCCTTGCCAATCTCCGCTCGCTTTCTGTCGTGACAAACACAAATCGTAGAGCCGCTTCACACGGGCATCTTCGAGCCCAAGCCCGGCCTCGGCCAGCGCGTACAGCGAGTGCCAGGTAATAAACTCGGCACCTTCCTCATCGCCAGCGAATCGGTAAGGAAACAATCCATCCGCAAGTTGCGTGGCAAACAACTGCTTCACCAAACCCTCCACCGGTTTTCCCATGCGTGCCATCCCAATCAGCTTCCAATTGAGATCCACCACATTTGTTGCCGGTTCACTGGAAATCTTCAAGCCCACGGCAGGCTCGCCCAATGCCGCATAGCGTTCTAAGGCAATCTCGAACGGGCTTACGTTGGGTGCTGCACCATCGGCTTCCTCTGCCCAATGCTCAGTCCCGGTCAGTTTCAGGTAGGGCAATAAGTCTCGAGTCCATGTAGCGGCGCGCGCCGATATGGCTCTAGCTGAGAAAATCGTGCGAGTCCAACTGACACCCGCATGTCCCGGTAAGGGTCGCGAATGATTGCGTAGTTGATCGGCTAGCGTCTGGCGTGCCTCCGGGTTAACGTCTGCCCATCCGCGCTTCCGGGCCAAGTCGTAAGCCCTCAAGGTAAACACGGTGGGGTGACAGGCCACGCACCCCTGAATTTCTCCATGAGGCAATGTCTCCCGCGTGGCAATCGCCCCGCGCCGAGGCACATTTGCATGCCAGCTTGCCCCCAGGCTGACCAGAAAATCCATGCCCATTCTCACGGCTTCTACTGGTCCCCGCTCTACTCCATAACTCCGCAAGCGCAAGGTGTAGGCTGGGTGACCCGCCGCGACACGCACCAACAGCTCTGCCCCAGCATCTAGTTTCCTCACGCGAAAGCTTCCGAGCCCCGGCATTGTCTGCGTCGCCTCGGGCGTGTAGCTGTACGCACCTTCGCGGTAGACCTCATGGCCTCCATCTGTCTTTACTCGGAATGTCTCGACATCGCTTGGGAGTTCGCGATCTCCCACGGCCACGCTTAGATAAGCCATCACAGGGCGACTCGAGCGGTTCTTCACTCGATACCAGTGCACGCCCTCTTCTGGCCGACCCGTGAAGTACGGCCTTTCATCGGCCAATGCATGGTATTCCCGATCCAGCTCAATCTGTACGGGATGCCGTGGATCTCCGCTTGACTCAATCGCCTCGGGGTCCTGCACCGCCTCTATGTTCAGCGGCACATTCGCCACAGGCATTCCTTCACCACTGGCCCGCCAGTGCAGAGTCCAATCTGGATCCATCGGCCCTAACCGCTTCGCGCCAATCACGCGGCCCTCTGCGCGGATTTCCACGAGTCGTCCTTCAGTGGACCAGTCTTCTACATGCAGCCGGTATAACTGGCCGGGCGTCAATTTCGATTTGATGGGTTGGGTTTCAGGCCGGGGTGCTTGCGACAGGGCGAGACCCGAGAGCAAACTCAGCAGAATCCAGCGGTGCTTCATGGTGCTAGTCTCTCGGTAAGGATTTCTTATGATTGTACGCCTACTTGCTCTATCGCTGTTTCTGTTGCCACTCGAAGCTCAACAGGCTGCCCCCGGTACCAGGATCGACTACGACATCGCGATCCCTGCTCTCAACGACCCTGCTACGCGCATCCCTGTCTCCGTGTTTGAAGGCGTGAAGCCAGGCCCCAGTCTTTTACTTACTTGCGGCGTTCACGGATTCGAGTTTGTTCCCATCCTTGCCGCACAGCGTCTCCTGAATGAAATCGATCCCAAAAAGCTTTCGGGTCGCGTGGTTTTGGTGCGCCTTGCCCATGTCCCGGCCTTCGAGCGGCGTTCGATTTTTTACAATCCTTACGACGGCAAAAATCTCAACCGTGTTTTCCTAGGTAGCGCCACGGGAACTCAAAGCGAACGGATCGCATTTGCCCTGACCCAACTGATCGATCAGTCGAGCATCCATATTGATCTACATGGCGGCGATGGCACTGAGACGCTCGACAACTTCGTAGGAACCTACGGCGGCAAGCTTGCCGAAAGACAGTTCGAGACTTCACTCGCGATGGCCCGCGCCTTTGGCCTCCCTCGCATGGTGGATTACCGCTACGATGAGCTGACCAGACCCTACAGTTGCAATCGTCAGGCTGTTGCTACTGGTAAGCCAACCATTCTCGTTGAAATTGGCCAACAAGGACGGTCCGATGCCTCCGACGTCGACTTGGCCGTCCGTGGGGTTCTGAATGTTCTCAAGAGTCAGAAAATGCTTCTGGGAAACCCGGCCCCGGCCAAGCCGGCACAGCGTTTCTCAGGCACGGCAGGACTGAACTTTTCGAAGTCCGGTATCTGGTATCCCAATGTCAAGACGGGTGCTGCTGTCCGCAAGGGAGACACTCTGGGTACGGTCAAGGATTTGTTGGGAGGGGAACTGGAAAAACTGATCGCGCCCGAGGATGGAATCGTTCTCTACATGTCCGCCGCACCACCGGCAAATTCTGGAGAAGCTGCGATAACGATTGCCCGGCCCCAACAGGCACAAAAGAAATAAGAAGTTGGGGCCAGGCCTGTAAGACTGCACTCTTAGACGGGTTGTGCCGCGTATTGCGACATCATCTCCTGCATGTGATCTTTGAGAGCCAGTTTCACTCTCTTCAGGCGGGCCTCTTCAGCAAGCTCGGCTTCACTCAAATGTTGTTTTGACTCAAACTCATTTAGAAGCCGGGAATAATCGGAATGTTGCACCGCCAGGCGGCGGAATTCCGGGTCGAGATTCATGAGATGAGTCTTGATTTCTTCATCGTTCAATGACGTCATAGGATGGTTCCTCCTTGTATTGGAATCCACCGGAGAACCTATCCGGCTCTCCGTTGCACATATTGTTACCACCATTCGATTTGCGTTACAAGGGGGTAGTTTTTTTCTCGCATGACAAATTAATTTGTCGGTGGCACAGTAGACTTCATGTCCGCCCTTGCTTTGCAAATCGTTCGCGAACCTGAAGCGGCTGCTGTCCTGCTCGATCCGCGCAGGCAAGCCATTTTGCAACAGCTCCAGTTGGAGCCCAACACTGCCACAGGGCTTGGGAAGCTTCTTGAGATTCCGCGCCAGAAAGTGAATTACCACCTTCACGAACTCGAACGGGTTGGCTTGGTCGAACCGGTCGAAACCAAACGCAAGGGCAATGTTTCCGAGCGTATCGTTCGAGCTCGGGCCGCCCACTATCTCATCAGCCCTGAAGCCCTGGGCCAGCTTGGCCCTGATCCGGCCCTTCGCCGCGATCGATTTTCCTGCGCCTATCTGGTCGCTGCCGCCTCACGCATTATTCGCGACATCGCCACGCTCACGGTTCGAGCCGCACAAGCCCAAAAGCGTCTCTCCACGCTCACGATCGAAACTGAGATCCGCTTTCGCAGTGCGGAAGATCGAGCCAGCTTTGCGAACGAGGTCGCCAACTTTATGGCTGCACAGGCAGCCCGCTATCACGACGAATCTGCCCCCTCTGGCCGCGCCTTCCGCATCACCGTCGGTGCCTGGCCCAAGATCACCAAAGAAGTTGAACCCAACACCGAGTCCGCCTTGGTAGAAAGCTAACCCATGTCACGTAGACAAAAACACGTTGTGCAAATTGATGCCACGCCGGACGAAGTCTGGCAGCACATTACCACCGCTGAGTGAATTGTCCGATGGTTCGCCCCCGCGGCTGCGGTCACCCCTGGCGAGGGTGGCAGCATCATGGTCAGTTGGGGGCCGGGTATGGAAGGCACGGCCCCGATACGCATATGGGAACCGGGCAAGCGATTCGCCTGGACTGAGGGAGCGGAAAACCCCAAATTGATCGAGTTCGAAATTGAAGCGAAAGACGGCACGACGAGCGTCACGCTGTTCCAGAGCGGCTTCGGTGATGGGGCTAAGTTCGAAGACGAGTATGAAGCCGTCAATGGTGGCTGGCGCACCTTCATGTGTGCTCTCAAGTTTGCAATTGAGCACCATCGAGGTGAACCCTGCAAGCCCGTCTGCCTGTTCCGCGTCATCGATGCCACCCGTGAAGTGCTGACACCCAAGCTTGCTGCCGCTCTCGGTATTGCACCGGCCCTCGATCAATTGGCTCTAAACCAACCTTACAGCTCAACCGTAGGGCTGAGTGGTGTGCGCCTTGATCCTGAAAAGCCAGGCTATCATCTGCTCACAATCGCCGAATGGAATCAAAGCCTGATGGGGCTCTTTATCGAACAAATGGGCGACAAGTCGTACTTCACGCTCCAGGCTTGGCTTTTCGGTGATGCCACCCAACATGCCGAAACGCTCAATTCAATTTTCTCAGGAGTGGAGTTATGAACCGCATCACGCAATGGATTTTCTTTCCAATAGCCGCAATTGCCGGTCTGGTGGCTATCGCATATCTCGTTGGGCTCATGCGCAGCCCTGAGATCGCAAAGAAGTATCAATTGAGATCGGCCGCCCGCCGGAGGTGATTTACAAGCTGTTGGCCGATCCCAACGAAATCCCAAAGTACTGGCCTGAGGTTGGCCGAATTGAAATCACCAACCAATCGCCTCTGCGCTACAAGATGGTGTCGTCTGAAGGCTCCGGCACCATGGAAGTGGTATCGGCCGAGCCGCCGCGCCACATCGTCACAAAGTCGTTAGAACATTCGATGGGGCTCGACGGTATGTGGGACACAACCGTCACAGCCACCCCAACCGGCTCGCGCATTGATCACAAATCAGTGATGCAATTTCACAATCCGCTCCTGCGTACCATGGCGATATTCATGGATGCCCATGCGGAGGAAATGAAGACACTGACTGCCATCAAGCGCTACGCCGAAAGCCACTAGTTGATGGTTTCTTCTTCTGCTTCGCGTTCCCATTCCCCAAATGGGTCTTCGAATGCAGTCCATCCTTCAGGTCCCAGTTGCATTTCTTCATCTGTCAGCAGGCAGTCATTCAATCTGGCCTCGATATCTGCTCGGTTCATATCGATACCGATGAAGACCATTTCCTGCATGCGGTCACCGTACGGCTCCTGCCACAATTGCTCGAGCGCCTTCAGTGATGCCTCATCTTCGGGCCACTGGCTCCGATCGACAGCTGCAAACCAGTAGCGCTGCGGCTCGGTGTTGACACAATTTCCTGCTTGCGAATATACCCCGATGATGTCGTGTTTCGTGGCAATCCAAAAGAAGCCTTTGGCCCGGAGCACTCCTTCAAACGTTTCGCCAAGCGTGTCCCACAATCGCTTTGGATGAAAGGGTCGCCGGGCCCGGAACACGAAGCTCGAAATGCCATATTCTTCGCTTTCTGGCGTGTGTCTGCCCTGGAGTTCTTCGAGCCAACCGGACATGCGGCTTGCTTCTTCATCACGGTACATTCCTGTGTTTAGAATCTGCCGGCCCTCGATTTGTCCCCGCACGGTTCTCACCAGCTTTGCCGCTGGATTGATCTTTTTCAGAATGCCTTCGAGCCTGCTAACTCCCGCCGCGTCCATTCGGTCGGTCTTGTTAATCACGATCACATTGGCAAACTCAACCTGATCGATCAGGAGATCTGCAACATTCCTAATATCTTCTTCGTTCAATGCCAGGTGCCGTTCGACCAGGTCGTCGTACGATTCCATGTCCTCGAGAAACTTCTCGCCGTCCACCACCGTCACCATCGTGTCCAGCTTCGCCACCTGGCTCAAGGACTTGCCCGCCTCGTCCTCGAAGCTAAATGTTGCAGCTACTGGCATCGGCTCGCTGATCCCACTCGATTCGATCAACAGATAGTCGAACCGTCCTTCACTCGCCAGCTTGGCTACCTCTACGAGCAAGTCTTCCCGTAGCGTGCAGCAGATGCATCCATTCGACATTTCAACCAGCTTTTCGTTCACGCGGTCGAGCCCGCCCACCAACGCCGCATCGATGTTTACTTCGCTCATGTCGTTCACAATCACCGCCACGCGAAGCCCTTCCCGATTGTTCAAAACATGATTCAGAAGTGTCGTCTTGCCGGCTCCGAGAAAGCCCGATAACACCGTCACCGGCAACCGGTTCTCAGGAGTGATTTGCTCGTTCATATACCTAATGATAACGCTCCATCAACTAATTCAGTGGCTCGCAGCCAGGCTGAGCGGCGAGTTCCGAAACAGATACGGCCTTGAGCCAGAAAATGTCCGACTGAGCGAACCATGCAATCGGAATGATCTGGAAGCCATCCATTCTTTTGTCGACTCGTTCCAATTCGATATCCGTAACGCACAGCCGACAGATAGTTCAAGCCTCGGGTAAGTCCAGCACCTTTTCCCCAATTTGCCGGGATGAACTTTAGATGAATTGCTCGAAGCAGGTCGTGAAGTCCAGCAATGCTTCGACAAATCGTTGCTTCACGAGAGATCCCACGCATAGCCACTCACACCGTCGACCACTCCATCCTGACTGGTCTCGCCATAGAAGAACACTCTTGTTGAGATCTGCCCGAAAACTCGCAACCCGGTGTATCGAATGCCGCTCATTTTGGAAACTCCAAACGTGTGGTTTAACGTAAGTCAGTCTTTGGGGTTAGGATCCTTGACCACGCCGCATTGCCGCAATCAGGCACCACCTCAGTCTCAATTGGCACTAAATCGAGAACCAAATCTCGCCAAGATTGCATGCCAGAGAGTCCCTTGAGATCCTCAATCGACTTTGCCGCCTCAGTGGAGCCCTCAAACCACGTGACCTGCCTCAGGGATAATTAGATCAATGATTCGTATCCTGGCCGCCCTACTGGTCTCCCTTGCGGCTCACCCCCAACAGCTTGAGACCTTCGACGCCGTCTGGAAAACCGTCGCCGACAAACACTGGAATCCCAAGCATCTCGAATCCCTCCCTGGCGGTGGCAGTTGGGAGTCTTTGCGTGAGCCGTACCGCCAGCGTGTCCAGGCCGCGGCCAACCAATCCGAAGTCCGCACGATCCTTCGCGAAATGATTTCCAAAATTGGCAAGAGCCACTACGCCATTGCAGGTCTTGAGATGAAAGGCAACTCTGCGATGCGCCAGGGTGGTGGCACCTCGCCTGGCTTCCGCGTCGGCCTGGTGGAGGGCAGAGTGGTTGTCACCGGGCTGAATCCTAAATTCACCCAGGTTGCACTGGGCTGGGAGCTAAAAGCTGTGGACGGAACTCCCATCCTCACTAAGATCGAAGTGGCCGAAACCCTCCAAACGGGGCTCCGCCTTCATCAAATGCTCCAGAACCAGATCAGTGGTTTCGCTGGCGAATCGCTCAGCTACGATTTTGTGCTGCCCGGTGGCCTCAAGAAAAAAGTCACTCTCAAAATGCCAGAGCGCGATGGTTCTTCTGGCTTCGGCTTTGTGCAGGGCGTCAATGTGCAACGTGAATTCGCCCTTCTTGGAAAGAACAAAGATGTGGGCTACTTCCGTCTCGACATGTTCCTCGACGTCGTTCGTGTTCTTCCACAATTTGAACAGGCCATTCAAACCTGCGCAAAATGCAAAGGGTTTATCATCGACCTCCGCGGCAACCCCGGCGGCGTTGCCGTCATGGCTAACGCCATGGCGGGTTGGTTTGTAAAAGATGCAGGCGTCAAACTCGGAACCATGTACCAGCGCGGCGTAGATCTAGACTTTGCAGTTATCCCACGTCTCAATGGGTTTGGGGGCCCTTTGGCTGTTCTCGTCGATAGTGCCTCTGCATCCACTAGCGAAATTCTCGCTGGTGGCCTTCAAGACCTGAAGCGTGCTTGTATTTTCGGAGCGCGAACGGCTGGCGCGGCACTTCCCAGCGTTATCGAGACTCTGCCCAACGGAGACCTTTTTCAATTCGCTGTTGCTAACTATGTTTCAGAGTCGGGCAGGGAACTGGAAGGAGTCGGAGTTAAACCTGACCTCGAGGTGGCTCACACTCGTGCCGCCCTGAGAGCTCAACGGGATCTTCCGATTGAGGCTGCGATAAATTGGGTGTATGCGAACCCTTCTGTGGCTCTGCGCCGTTAGCGTCTCTTTTGCTCAAAACCCCGCCGACAAAATCCTTGAACGGTATCTCGAAGTTACCGGCGGCAAGGCCGCCTACGACAAGGTGAAGAGCGTCTCGATGCTTGGCACCATGGAGATCAAAGGCCAGGGCGTCAAAGGCGAAATGCGCATGTACCGAAAGGACGGCGGCAAGTATTACACGGTTGTGGATCTGCCCGGCATCGGCAAACAGGAAGATGGCAGCGACGGCCTCACCGTTTGGGACAAAACCGTTCTCGGCCCACGTCTGAAAACCGGCGTTGAAAAGTTTCTCGCTACCTGTGCAGCGGGCGCCCTCAGCGAATATGGTCGTGGCCCTCTTGAAAAAGATAACTGCTACTCCAAGGCTGAGCTCGTCGGTGAAGAGACCTTCGAGGGCCGCACCGTGTATAAGCTCCGCATGACGCCCAAGGAAGGCAAGCCCGAGGAACAATACTACGACAAAGAAACCGGGCTGCTGGTCAAGACACGCATGATCATGCCCTCGCCGATGGGAGAAGTTCCCATCGTCGCCGTCGTCAACGAATACCGAGTCATTGAAGGGATCAAGACCCCGGTAAAGCTCACCAACGAAATGGGGGCTGTCTCCATGGTGATGAACTTCACGAGCGTTAAATTCAACGACTCCGTCCCTGAAACTATGTTCGCCCTTCCCCCGGAGATCCAGGCTCTCGTCAAGGCCGGAAAGAAGTAACTCCTCCCACTCACTCGGCGATCCCATCCTCGAGCGCCTTCAGGCTCACTGGCTTGCAGAGATGGCCATTCATGCCCGCCTTCAGACACCGCTCCCGGTCTTCGGGAAATGCAAGGGCCGTCAAAGCGAGAATTGGCGTATTCTTTCCTGTCGCTGCCTCGATCTGACGGATTCTGCGGGCCGCTGAGAAGCCATCCTCCACCGGCATCTGGCAATCCATCAGCACGAGGTCATAGCCCCCTACCTCAAACTTGTCCACCGCCTCTTTCCCATCCGCGGCGAGGTCTACCTCATGGCCAAGCTTCAACAACAACCTCTCCACCACTCGTTGGTTCACCTCATTGTCATCGGCAAACAAGATCCGTAATGGGCCGCTTGTTTTTCGCGTAGTAGTAACCGTAGTTAGCTTGGGGGCAACTGAGGATGGCAGCCGCAATTCAAACCAGAATTTCGACCCAACGCCCGGCGCACTTTTTACACCAATTTCCCCACCCATTTTTTCCACAAGTCGCCGGCTGATCGAAAGCCCCAACCCAGTTCCTCCATGAACACGCGTTGAGTCTTGCTTAGCTTGCCAAAAGGCTTCGAATAGTTGAGCCTGCTCCACCAGGCTCATTCCGATTCCCGTGTCGGCCACCTCAAAACGCACCAGATCCCCCGTGGGCGCTATCTTGACCGCCACGTGCCCTGCCGCCGCAAACTTGATCGCGTTGCCGACAAGGTTGAACAATACCTGCGTCAGCCGGTGTGCGTCCCCCTCCATCCATTCCGGCAGTGCAGGATCAATCTCGCAGCGAAACTCGATTCCCTTTTGTCTTGCCACAATGCCAAGGCTGGCGGCAATGGGATCCATCATCTCGGCCATCGAGAAGGGTTCCGCGACCAGGTCGAGCTTCCCAGCCTCAAGCTTGCTATGGTCGAGTACGTCGTTCACGAGCGACACAAGGCTCTTGCCGCATTGCGCAATCGACGAAGCCATTCGCTTCTGTTCGTCGCTCGTTGAATCCTCGCTCAATGCCTCCGCCAGCCCGATAATTCCCTTGAGAGGTGTTCGCGTCTCATGGCTCGTCGTGGCAAGAAAACTGCTTTTCGCCTTACTGGCCCTATCTGCGGCGCGAAGTGCTCTGCGCAACTGCATCGCAAGAACCGCGATGGCGCCTAACAAAATCGCTGTGCCAATCAGGAGATTTCTCAAAATGTCGTTCTGCCGCTTCGCCTTTTGCACCTCTTCGATCACGCGCACTTCCGGCATGAATCCTACGCCCCATTGCTCATAAATGGCTCGCATCCTGCCATTTGCACTCAAGTCCGAAATACCTGCGCGCAACTCATCTGCAGCCCATTGGGCATCCTTGCGGCTCATGATCGAAAGAATGTCATCTGTCTCTTCAATGTGGTTCATCCCAAACTGCACCCCATTGCAGACTTCCGGCCGGTCCAGCAGCATCATTGTCACCGAACGCGCATCCACAACTGCTGCATCCAATTCACCCTTGCAAACCATTTCTAGCAATTCAATCCGGGACGCTCTCCGAACGATTCTTGAACTGGTGAAATTCTTCTTCGCGATTGTCTCGTAAAGCCGGTATCCAGGTACGCCAATCTGCTTTCCTGCAAAATTCGGCAGTCCTCGTTCGCCTGGCGACTTTCGCCAAACCAGTTGCCCCTCGATGCGCAGCCAAGGCTCTGTCAGGTAGAACGACCGGGCACGTTCCGGTGTCACCACCGACATCAACAATAAGTCTGCCTTGCCTTGACGATACAGCTCTTCTGGCGCATCATGCCACATTACCCATTTCAACTGGACCCCGCGCAGCTTTGCTGCCTCATTAAACAAATCCACAATCGCGCCATCCGGCCTATCAGCCCCAGGTTTCTAGGAGCCTGTTGAAAAAGCCCCTGTTCGTCAGTTCTGGTTTTTTCTTGATCGTTTCTTAGGCATTCGAGAAGGTTTTTGCGGCCGGGCAGAGCTCCGCCGGAAGCCGCAAAGCTTTGGTTTTTGCCCTA
>VFZU01000016.1 GCA_016870995.1 Acidobacteriota bacterium | reverse complement strand
CTTGTTCGTGCTCGCCCCAGCTTCCAGGATCCGCGCGATCTCTTCATTGCTGTACCGCTTCTTCTTCATTGATCTCTCCTTTCCTCTTGAAAGATCCTATGATTTCCGCTGGTACGATTTTAGGGCGTCAGGTCAGTCTTTCAATTGCTCAACGCGTTGCTCTGGCAACCATTGCCGGTGAGCCATCCCGAACAACTGGCAAGAATTCGCGCCATCAATCTGCCTCCAACAGAGAAAGCCTGGCTCAACGGGCGATCTGTTCCGGCAACCGAGAGGTTGCAGCTTAGTTATCCGCTCTATCGTCTTATTGGAGATCGAAAGGATCTATTTGCTGACCATGCCGGCATCATGGGGCAGGGCAGGTTTTCATTGGAGGTCGACGAAAATACCCACCGGGCGCAATCTACAGTGGTTTCAGGCAGCTTCTTTCCTCTGCTTGGATTGAAGCCCGCCGCAGGCCGCTTGCTCGGTCGAGCAGATGACATTCAAGGAGGTCCCTCCAATGGCTGGGGAGCTGTCATCAGCCACAAGCTGTGGAAGCGAATGTTTGGGGCAAGCCACGGCGTGGTAGGAAAACGAGTTCGGATCGAACGAATCTCCTTCGAGATCCTTGGCGTTGCGCCGGAAGGATTCGAGGGAGTCCATCCTGGCGTTGAGGTCGAACTGTACATCCCGATCTCTTCGTTCGAGAGCATGTTTCCCGATTGGAACTGGCGCACGAGTAACGCACATTGGACAGTTCAAACGTTTGCGAGGCTCAATCCCAATGCGAGTTTGAGCGAAGTCAATCAAACTCTGCACAAGATCTCAGAAGCTCTTCTCACTGAAGTTGCCGAAACGAAACTCAATCAAGAAGACCTCAAGCACCATAAAGCGATTCAACTCGATGCGGTACCTGCCAGCAGCGGCTTTTCTCATGTGGTGCGCAACTATAGCCCGATCCTCTGGTTGCTGTTGGGTGCAGCCGGTACAGTGCTCTTGCTCGCGGCAACCAACCTTGCCAACCTCACACTCGCCCGCACCCGGGCAAGGCGATCCGAAATCGCCACACGTCTCGCCCTGGGTGCCAGCTACGCGAGGCTACGTCGTCAGCTATTACTCGAAACCAGTCTTCTTGCAATCGCAGGCATTGCATTGGGCGTCATCTTCGCCGAATGGGCAACATGCGGATTGCTGCTCGCCATCTCAAACGATGGGTCCGCATTGCCGTTGAAGATCGAGCCCGGCTGGCACGGCATCGCATTCCTGTCGCTGCTTCTCACCCTTGCCATGTGGATCGCGGGATGGCTGCCCGCATCCTCTGCAATGGCTCTCGATACTCATCAACGCACGGCCGCAAAAAGGGATACCCTGCTTCGCGGCGGCCTTGGGATGATCCAATTTGCCCTCACTCTCACGCTGCTTGGCGGTGCAACTTTGATGCTGCTTTCCCTGCAAGCCCTAATCAAGGAGCCTACTGGATTCCGCCAGAGCAGCACGCTCTACTTCACACCCGATCTGATCAACACCGGATTGCGCCTAGAGAGAGTTCCTCAGGTTTATGTCGAATCGCTGCGGAGGATTCGCTCGAGCGAACCCGTGTTGTCTGCGGCCTGGGTGCGGGATGTACCACTTGCCGGGAGCTTACAGGCAAGCTCGATCGAAATTCCCGACCGCCAACTCTCAAATAGCCTCACCATGATTCACCAAATTAGCGATGGGTATTTCAAGACGATGGGAATCCCGATGTTGACAGGTGAGGACATTCCCTCCACGGATTCACCGCGCCGCGATACCGCGATCGTCACCGAAAGTCTCGCTCGCCGCTACTTCAGCGGCATTCGCGAAGCCCTTGGGCAGCGCATCCGCGTTGGTGAGGGAAAATGGCTGACCATCATCGGTATCGCGGCCGATTCTAAGTATTCGCACGTTCGCGATGTTGTATCTCCCACACTCTACACCAGCTACTGGGATTCGCGAAGCGCTCGCGGCCTGACGCCCATCGTCCACCACAAGGGCAATCCGATTCCGATTTGCGAGAACGTGAATGCAATCATCCTTGGCTGAGGTCGGGCGAAGGCCCTTCCTGCAAGCAAAGACTCCAGACGAGCTACTCAGCTCCATGCTTGCGACTGATCGTACTCTCACCATTGTGCTGTCCGGATTCGCAGGGATTGCCGCTTTGATTGCAGTCACGGGCATTGTGGGATTGCTCGGCTACGTCTTGCAGTTGAGGCGTAAAGAGATCGGCATCCGCCTCGCACTTGGCGCAACCCGGTCTTCTATCCAGGCACAGTTTCTCAAGTACGCAATTTCTTTGGCGCTGCCCGGTTTGTTGTTAGGTGCGTTGCTTAGCTATGCCCTGCGGCAGAGCATTCTCAACTTCCTGTTCCAAGCTCGCGCATCAGATCCGTGGGTCTGGGCCGTTTCCGCCAGCTTCCTGCTTGGGGCATCCTTGCTCGCCGCCGCTGTGCCAGCAAGGCGAGCAGCAAGTGTGGATCCGCAAATGGTGTTGCGCGCCGATTAGCGCATTTAGCGGGCAGGCTCTGAGGAAGCCCGCCAAGCATCATAGCCGCCAATCAGGTTTGCAATATCTACAAACCCGGCGCGCCGCAGCAAACTGGTTGCAATCGAACTTCGATATCCACCCTTGCAATGCACTACCAGCAAGCCCTCTTTGTCGAGCTCTCCAGTTCTCTTCTCGAGCTCACCCAATGGAATTGCAATCGAACCTTCAATGAACCCAGCTTCGCGTTCTCCTGGCTCACGAACATCGAGAACGCGAACCGGCTCCTTGTCACGCAACTCCTTAAATTCCTGCACGCTGAGTTGCGGAATGTATTCCAGCTGCTTGCCTTCGCGAATCCATCCGATCGTTCCATCCTTCAAAAAACCCGCGACTTTTTCGACACCCACGCGAGCCAACCGCATTTGCGATTCCCGCACATGCTCGTCGTCTTCGCAAGAGAGAATCAACTTGCGATCCAATCCCAAAATGCGAGCAGCCCACGATGCATATTGCCCCGTCAGCGCAATATGCACCGCGCCGGGAACATGCGCCACGGCAAACTCGATTGCGGGCCTAGTATCTACCACCACCACTCCCTCGCCCTGCAATCGCAAAACTTCCTCAGCCGAGAACGCCTTCAGTTCTGGCAGATCTGACAAGGCCACGGCTCCGCGCCGGTTCAGATCCACGTCGCGCGCGAAATACTCGGGCCGCACCGGCATGTGCTCCGTTAACAATTGAACAAACTCTTCCTTGCTTCTGGCCAGCAGTGCGTAGTTGGTTTGCTTCTGCCTCCCCATCGTCGATGAGCTCTCAGAACTCAATTGACGCCCGCACAACGAACCGGCGCCATGCGCAGGAAAAATCACCGTATCGTCTGGCAAAGTCATCAACTTCTGGTGAAGGCTGTCGTAGAAAATTCCGGCCAGCTCTTGCGGCGTATGACTGGGCGAGAGATCCGGCCTTCCCACATCGCCGGCAAACAGCGTGTCCCCAGTAAAGAGCACCGCAGCCTTGCCGGGCTCGCTCAAATCTTTCATGTAAACGCAAACACTTTCGAAAGTGTGTCCAGGCGTTTCAAGAAACTGCATTTCGCAATCGCCAAAGCGGATCGTGTCGCCATCCTTCACCGCCACATGATCAAACAACACCTCAGCTTGAGCGCCCATGTAGATGCGCGCTCCGGTTCGAGCCGCCAATTCGCTGTGCCCCGATACAAAATCGGCATGCAGATGGGATTCGATCACGTGTTCGATCTTCCATCCCAGCTGCGCTGCGGCGTCGGTATAGAGATCGACATCGCGCTGGGGATCGATCACCGCAGCGATGCCCCCCGAGCCCACCATGAACGATGCATGCGCCAGGCAGCCGAGGTAATAGCGCTCAATTTGAACCATGCTTCTATTTTGGCTGGCTCACCACGCGCAGATACGGCTTGATCGTTTTAAATCCTTCGGGATAGGCAGCCTTTGCCTCCTCGTCTGAAACCGAAGGCACGATGATTACATCGTCGCCGTTGCGCCAGTTTACCGGTGTCGCCACCTTGTGCCTGGCTGTCAGTTGAATCGAATCGAGTACCCGCAAAATTTCGTCGAAGTTGCGGCCTGTGGTCATCGGATAACTCAACATCAGCTTGATCTTCTTGTCGGGCCCGATCACAAAAACAGTGCGCACCGTGGCATTGTTGGCCGCGGTACGGCCCTCAGCAGTGGTGCCGGCATCTTCGGGCAGCATGTTGTAGAGCTTCGCCACGTTCAGTTCCGGGTCGCCAATCATCGGGTAATTTACTTTCGCCCCCTGGGTCTCTTCAATGTCGGCTGCCCAGGCTCCGTGCCGCTCCACCGGGTCTACGCTCAAACCGATCAGCTTGCAATTACGCTTGGTAAACTCTGGCTCCAGTTTTGCCATATAGCCGAGTTCTGTGGTGCAGACGGGCGTAAAGTCCTTGGGATGCGAAAACAGAATCGCCCAACCATCCCCAATCCATTGATGAAAGTCGATTTCGCCTTTTGTAGTTGCCGCCACAAAATTGGGTGCTTCGCTGTTGATACGCAATGACATGTCTTGATGGTCGCTCCGCTTGAAATGATATCCCCTTCCGCCAGCGAAATCAGTGTTTGAATACATAACCATGTCCTTCTGGAGGCAGACTCCATAATTACATGGTTAATGATGAAGAAAGGGAAAACAACTATGCAATACTGGAGGCAGACTCTAGGAATACATGGATGATTGGCCGCGACCTCATCGACCGTCTACAATACCTGCTCAAACACTCCCCAGCCGTAGTTCTTCTGGGGCCGCGTCAGGTGGGCAAAACGACGCTCGCTCTGGAGGTGGGCGATCTCCGCTCTTCGATCTATCTCGATCTTGAGGACGAGAGTGACCGAGCCAAGCTGGCCCAGCCCACAGCTTACCTCGCAAGCCACGAAGACAAGCTCGTAATTCTTGACGAAGTGCACCGTACTCCGGAATTGTTTCAGCTCTTGCGCGGCATCATCGACAAGGGCCGCCGTCGCGGAAAAGCCAACGGCAGGTTTCTGCTGCTCGGCTCTGCCTCGATGGATCTGTTGCGGCAGAGCGGCGAGAGCTTGGCGGGCCGCATCGCCTATCTCGAACTTGGCCCACGCCATCCTCTTGAGACCGCGCCCGCTGAGCTGGATCCCCTTTGGGTTCGCGGCGGCTTTCCGCAGAGCTATCTGGCAGATACGGACGAGCTCAGTTTCGAATGGCGTCGCAACTTCATTCGCACGTATCTCGAGCGCGACATCCCGCAATTTGCTCCGCGCATGCCAGCCGAAACACTGCGCCGCTTCTGGACGATGCTTGCCCATAATCAAGCCCAGATGCTGAATGCGGCCAGCCTTGCCGCCAGTCTTGGTGTCGATGGCAAGACGGTGGCCGGCTATCTGGATCTACTGGTGGATCTGCTGCTGGTGCGTCGGCTTCCCGCCTGGCATCGCAACGAGGGCAAGCGGCTGGTGAAATCGCCGAAAACCTATGTGCGCGATTCCGGCGTTGCGCATGCACTGCTTGGCATTCGAGATCGCGAAGATCTGCTCGGTCATCCTGTGGCTGGCTCCAGTTGGGAAGGCTTTGTGATCGAGTCGCTGATTACGACGGCGCCTCCAGGTACAGACGCGTTCTACTATCGCACCTCCAACGGTGCTGAGATTGATCTGGTTCTCGTATTGCCTGGGGGCAAGCTCTGGGTGGTCGAAGTCAAGCGCAGCCCTGCGCCGAAGGTGAGCAGAGGGTTTCATTCCGCCTGCGAAGATCTGAAGCCGGCCAAACGCTTCGTTGTCTATCCAGGCGAGGATCGATACATGATGGATGGAACAACCGAGGCAATTGGTTTGGCCCAATTGGCGAGGCAACTCCGAACCGGGCGCGCAGCCAAGACCGCTTAGCTGCGGGGCCGTTGTTTGTGCCAGTTGGTGCGGGCTTGAAACTCGCGCCCAACGGCGAGCAGCGCATTTTCGGTAAGTGCCCGACCCATCAGCGTAATGCCCACCGGCAAGCCATTTACAAATCCGCAGGGTAGACTTAAGGCCGGCAGCCCGGCCAGATTGCCGGCCGGAATGTGCCCGGCAAGGCCTCGCTTGCGATCCGCCGGTGCTGCTGGTCTGGGAGCATCGAGCGCCACTTCGATACGGTTCGCTACACCCAAACGGCTGGGGCTCACCATCATATCCATTTCGTAGAAGAAATCCCGGAACGACGCCTGCAACAAACTGCGCACGCGCATCGCCTTCAGGTAATCCTTTGCAGAAAGCTCGCCAGCTGCTTTTAGCCCCGCCGCCTGCTTTTCGTCGGCGATCTCATCCACACGTCCGCTCGAAATCAGCTCTTCGAAAATGCTCGATGCCTCACCTTGCAGGATCGTTGAAACCAGCGGCCCGTAAGGATAGTCCGGCAGCTCGGTCTCTTTCATCTTCACGCCGATCGACCGCACTACATTTAGTGCTTCATTCAACACCTGCCGCGTCTCCGGGTCAGCCCACTCCGCCCAATCGACAGGCGCAAAACCAACGGTGTAATCCGTCATCGGCCTTGCGAATTGCGGCGCATAATAAAAACTTTTGCCCGCGCTCATCGGGTCTTTGCTATCCGATCCCGCAATCGCCTCGAGAATAATCCCGCAATCCTCGGCTGTCCTTGCCATCGGCCCGATCTTATCCAGTGTCCAGCTCAGCGCCATGGCTCCAGCCCGGCTGACAAGCCCATAGGTTGGCCGTAGCCCAGTGATGCCACAAAAGGCGGCGGGCGTAAGAATACTCCCGCTCGTCTCGCTGCCCAACGCGAAACCAACCATCCCTCCGGCAACTCCAGCGCCGCTCCCGCTCGAAGATCCACCCGCCCAATGCGCCTTATTCCAAGGGTTCAAGCAAGGGCCCGTCAGTGAAGCCTTCGCATAGCGATACCCGCCGCCCCCAGCCAATTGCACCATTGCCAGCTTCCCAATCAACACTGCGCCCTTGCCGTCGAGCTTCTTCAGCACCGTTGCCGGTTGATCGAATACCTGGTTTGCATAAGGCTTCGCACCCCAGGTGGTGGGATACTTCGGCCAGGCGAGCAAATCCTTAGCTCCGAATGGCACACCCTGCAACCTGCCGCGAAAACGCTCGATCTTGCGATCGCCATCGACATCCTTGGCCTTCTTGAGGGCGTCCTTACGAAAGCTGAGAGCCAGCGCATTGTGCTCAGGCCCCTGCTTCTCGAGTCGATCCAGGTAGGCTTTCGTTAACTCTTCACACGAATAGTCGCCCTTTTTCCAACCCGCGTTCAGATCCACGGCTGACGCAAAGAAAATGTCCTCACCTGAGATCGCCATAATGCTATGCCTTAAACACGAAAGCCGGTTCCACCGCGATATCCACTTTTACTTTTGCGATTGCTTCACGGTTTGACTTCATCGATTGGCGAGCCAGCTCCACCAAGTCGCCGCCTTGTTGAGGCTTTGGTGGCTGCGCCGCCGCCACACCGACGGTGGCAACCAACAACTCCCTGCGCTTCAACTTCATTTGAGAGCCTCCATTGCCGCTTTCTCCATCACACTCGCCGGCGCGCTTTCCCCGGTCCAGATTTCGAATTGCTGCGCCGCTTGCGCGAGAAACATCTCAAGACCAGGAATCACTTCACTGCCTTGAGCCTTGGCCCGCCGGATCAACTCGGTTTCCATCGGGTTATAAACCATGTCGAACACCACATCCGCCGGAAGATCCCCATCGAAGAAGCACTCTTTCACGTGCGGAAACATTCCTATCGGCGTCGCATGAACCAGAGCATCGAACTTCTTGCCATTCAACAGTTCGCGAGCCACGGCTTCCGCGCCACACATCTTGGCAAAGGCACGAACCCGGTCCACATTTCGCCCAGTGATCATTACCTTGGCCCCTGCATCGGCCAGCGCAAAAGCAGCTCCGCGAGCCGCCCCGCCATTGCCCACCAGCAGCACGGTGCTGCGGTTCAGCTTGATGCGTTTGCCCAGCGGCTTCGTCACCGCACCAGCATCCGTGTTGGTGCCGCGCCACTTGCCGGCCTTCTTCCAAACTGTATTCACCGCGCCAATCCGCCTTGCGAGCGGATCGATCGCATCGAGATACCGAATGATTTTCTGCTTGTGAGGAATGGTCACGCTAAAGCCATGCACTGGCAAGCTTTCGCAGAATCCCAGAAAATCCTTGAGCTGAGCCGGCTTGACGAGAAAAGGCAAATACACCGAGTCGAGCCTTCGCGCTTGAAACGCTCTGTTGTGAACATTCGGCGAGAGCGAGTGCCGTACGGGGTCCGCTACAACACCATAAACCTTTGCATTCTTGGTCAGCTTGTCGATTCGGTATAACTGCCGTAGAGTTTTGGCACTCACCTGCCCAGGTGCTGTGCCCTCTACCGCGTTGGGTGCCGCGTAGGTGTACACACTACCTTGTGCGTTGCACAAAACCCGGGTTGGGAACCCAACTTCGCCCATCGCGAGCAAAATCATCAGCACCTTTGGATGAGCCTTTTGCAGCGCGAGTACCTTTGAGGCATCGCTCGGCTTTTTTGCTGTCGTTACGACCTTATATGCATCCGCGGGGACCTTCATCATGCGGCGCAACACGGGTTCAAGCGGCGGCGTACCTTCATAGTTGTGCCAGCTTACGATCAGGTGCGCCTTGGCTCGCATGTGCTCGAGCTTTGAGATGGTCTTTTCCGCGGTTTCGATTTCAACATCGATGGCATGAGCTCCCGCGTCGATGGCCGCATCGAGGATCCGGATCTGATCGTCGATCACACCGTTGTACTTGCCGTGATTTTGGTGACGCCGGCAAGTGACCAGTAGAGAGACATCAGGATGCTTTTCAAGAAAGGCGGTGACGGCCTTCAGGCCCTGTTCCGGCTTGCTCAGATAATCGAGGCGAAACTCAAGAAAGCGTTCCCCTGCGGCAACTTCCTTATCTGCCTGATCCAGCAGCTTCTCGACTGTAGGTAAACCCAAAGCGATGCAAACCTTGGGCAATGCCGCGCGCGTTGACATAGTTCTGTAGGAAACGTTCCTTAGCTTAACACCGGAGTTGGTGGTTGCTCGGCCGCCTTCAATGCTTCGAGATGACGCTTCCAGGCGTCGAGCAGCGGCCCAGGATGCCGCACTCCGAATCGCGCGACGCCTTTCTCTTTGAGCGCCATAACCTCATCGAGACTCTTCCCATCCACCATCAGTTTCAATTCCACATAGGGCGCGCACTTTTTCAGCATCGCCTCAACCTGTTCCATGCGGTACTCACTTGCGCTCAACATCGCAACTCCGCTTCGCTTGGCCATCTTGCAGAGGATCAATAGGCGCTCTTCGTCGATCACGCTCACATCGCAACTCGCAGTCAGCTTTGCGCCGCCCTCTTCGCAAGTCTTCAGCAACTGCATCAACTCAATCTCGACGTATTGAAACTGCCGGCTCATCATCTTTGGCAGGTTCACTTTGGCTTCGACATCCACAGCACCTCGCCGCAGCATATCGCGAACTTCGAATTGCTTTACAGCTGTTGTGGCATCTCCTGGAGCTGCGCTGGTCCGGCTACCCAGTCGGATCCTTGTTACCCACTCCCTAGCCAAATCCAGATCACAGGGCCGCACCACTACGCTTCGAACTTCATATGCCGCTGCCGTTGCGCAACCCTCATGCAACTGCTCTTCGGTCATCAACGGGCTCGACAAATGATAATCAACCAGTCCAGCTAAATCACGATATTCCATCCCTTTAGTTATATAAGGAAATCATGCGCCTCCTCACGCTACTTTTCCTCATCAGCTCGATGATCTTCGCTGCAAAGGGCCCCATTACGCATGAATCGATGTGGCTGCTCAAGCGCGTGGGTGCTCCCATCCCATCACCGGACGGCAAGTGGGTTGTCTTCTCAGTTACCGAACCCGCCTATGATCCTAAAGATCAGTCTTCGGATCTCTGGCTCGTCCCTGGCGATGGTTCCGCCGCCCCGCGCAAGTTGACTCACACCAAAGGCTCAGAGTCTTCTCCCACCTGGTCACCCGATGGCAAGCGCATCGCCTTTGCGGCAACTCGTGACGGCGATACCGATTCACAAGTCTATGTACTTGATCTAGCCTCAGGCGGCGAAGCTCAGCGTTACACCAGCCTGAGCGGAGGTGCCAGCGATCCCCAATGGTCGCCGGACGGCAAACGACTCATGTTCACAAGCATGGTCGATACCTCTGTTGCGCCGAAATCAAAATCAAATGCCCGTGTTTTCGAGTCATTCCCGATTCGCATGTGGGACCACTGGCTTGATGCCAAACACGCCCACATTTTTGTGATGGAGAGCAAGCCAGAGGCGACACCGAAAGACATCTTCGCCGGCTCCAAGTGGTCCACAACGCCCGGCATGGCAGCTCCGCTCTCCAATAGCGGCGAAGACTTAAGCGCTTCCTGGACACCGGATTCCCAGTCGATCGTCTTTCAATCCGACATCAATCGCCACGAGGCTGCCTATGCAACCGTCCGCACGAAAATCTTCCTCGTGAGTGCAAATGGAGGGGAGCCCCAACCGCTCACCTCAGGGGCTTGCAACTATTCGAACCCCAAATTCCGCCCGGACGGTAAAGCGCTCTACGTGCTGGAAAGCCGCGAGGGAGTCGGCGGCAAAACCTACAGCATCAACCGTCTCGCGATGGTTCCCTGGCCTCAAGGTGGCGTCCCTAAAACACTCACTGAATCGATCGATCGCTCGATTGACAGCTTCGTCTTTACCGCCGATTCGAAGACCATCGTCTTTACAGCAGACGCGGCTGGGCTTGGCAAGATGTTCCGAATTGCCTCTGATGGCACCAACCTCGTCGAACATCCCCAAAAGACGGGCAACTTCGCCAATATCGCCATCGGCGGCAATCAACTTTTCGCTAACTTCGATTCCGCCACACAACCTGCCGAGATCCAAGCATTCGATTCTTCGACAGCTGCCACTCGCACCCTGACTCACTTCAACGATGAAGCGATCAACAATCTCGACCTCTCTGCCCTACGACACTTCTACTTCACCTCGAAAAAGGGCCGCCCAATCCACAACATGCTGGTCACCCCGCCCGGCTTCAATGCCAACAAGAAGTACCCTCTGCTTGTGCTGATCCATGGTGGCCCCCACTCCATGTGGAAAGATCAATTCTTTCTCCGCTGGAACTACCATCTGATTGCCTCACCCGGCTACGTGATCCTACTCACCAACTACACGGGCTCTACGGGCTTCGGCGAGAAGTTTGCTCAAAACATTCAGCTCGATCCTCTCGCCACACCCGGAGAGGAAATCAATGAAGCCGCCGACGAAGCCCTGCGCCTGTTTTCATTTATCGATCCCACCCGACAGGCTGCCGGTGGTGCCAGCTACGGTGGCCATCTCGCCAATTGGCTGCAGGCAACCACGACGCGCTACAAATGCCTCGTCTCCCACGCAGGGCTCATTAATCTCGAATCCCAATGGGGCACGAGCGACGTCAGCTACTCACGCGAGCTCAACAACGGAGGCCCGGTGTGGCAACAAGGGGAGATCTGGAAAACGCAAAATCCGATCCGCTATGCTGCCAACTTTAAGACACCAACTCTGGTCACCGTCGGCGAGCGCGACTTCCGCGTGCCGCTCAACAACTCTCTGGAATACTGGACTGTTCTGCAGCGCCTGCGCATCCCATCGAAGCTGATTGTCTTCCCGGATGCGAATCACTGGATCCTCAAAGCTGAGGATTCCCGTTTGTTTTACGCGCAGCTCGCCGATTGGTTCAAACGCTGGCTATTGTAGTGTCGAGGCACCCTGAATGCCCATCGTTTGATCGGCGACGTTCTTGTTCGTGTAGTTATCGAGATTGATCACATAGGTGTCCGGCGATTCGAGCAGAACCGGCGAATGCGTCGCGCAGATGATCCGGAACTTCTTTTGATCCGCCAGCTCGAGCAGCATCTTCAGAATGCGTCGCTGGTTGCTGATCGAAAGCGCCATCTCGGGCTCATCCAGTAACAAAACTGTACCCTCTGGCAAGCTCGGAAAGTTCTCCCGGAACATCGCCAGCATGACCTGCCCGTGGCTTGCCATCTCCAGGAACTCCACCATCTCGTGATTGTCCCGGAAGAGATCCAGCTGCATGCGCGGGTTGTGCTGCTCGGCGTCAAACAGGAATGGCGTTCCCAACTTCATTGTGCCCGTGTCTAGGCGGTAAACGAACCCATCGACCTGCTGACCCTTCATCGCGTAATAGATCGAATGCAGCAGCGTGCTCTTGCCGCTGCCGTTTTCACCGGACAACATCACGACCGGGTGCGAAAGGTCGATCACCATCGGCATGTGAAAGTTCAAACTTACAAACACCGGGTGAGAAAGAATCTTCAAGAACATGGGGCTAGTGGTCACTGTTTTGTACTCTTTCCTCCAGAGTACCTCTCATGAGGCACTTCGTCAGGATCAAATCCCATCCGCCGCACTTCTTCCATTGCCGCGAAATACTCGGCCAGGTCCTCTGCCCCACTGAGAAGCCGCTGCGCCATCTTCAGCCGAGTATCATTTTCGGGGGGAACCACCTGCGCAAGACGCAGCTGGACCGCTCCGTCCACTTCACTCACCCAGAGCAGGCAACCATCAGCCATACCAAGTTTTTTGCGCAGCTTCGCGGGGACGACAACCGTTCCCCGCTTGCCCATCTGAAGGAATTCGTCCGCCATAATGTCAGAATATCTGAATTTCAGAACTTCTGATAAATTTAGGTCAGCCCAATGCGCTCCAAAAGTGCATCTTGGTTGGGATCTCTGCCCATAAAAGCCCGGAAGAGGTCCCTTGGAGGCTCACTGTTTCCACGCGAGAGGATCTTGAGGCGGTAATCCCGACCGGTCGCTTCGTTTAGAACGCCTTCTTCCTTGAACCTTGAGAAGGCATCAGCATCCAGCACTTCTGCCCATTTGTAGCTGTAATAGCCGGCGGCATAGCCGACCGGGCCAGCGAATAGATGCGTAAAGCTTAATATCATGCCGTAGTTCTCAGGGAGCTGAATCGGCGAATAGCGCTGGAGAACCTCGTTTGCCCTGGCGAGCAGGTCCATTTCGATGTTCGGATCAAACTCGGTGTGCAACACCAGATCGACCATGGCGAAGCCCAACTGTCGCATCTGTATCGAGGCACCCCGATAGGTTCGTGCCCGGCGCAAACGGGCGAGCAAATCCTCAGGGATCTTCTCCCCGGTCTCATAGTGTGCGGCAAAGAAGTCGAGCGCTGTCCGTTCCCAACACCAGTTCTCCATAATCTGGCTCGGCAACTCGACAAAGTCCCACGGGACGCTGGTTCCGCTCAAGCTCCGCAATGGCACTTCGCTGAGGCAATGGTGGAGCAAATGGCCAAACTCGTGGAAGATCGTCTCCACTTCCCGGTGAGTCAGCAGTGCAGGCTTACCCGGTATTGGGGGTGTCATATTGCCGCAAATCACTCCCAAATGAGGCGCAAAGCTCTGATCGGTCTGCGGCCCGCCTGTGATCAGATTCTGCATCCAGGCTCCGCCGCGCTTCGATTCTCTCGGATACCAGTCGGCGAAGAACGCCCCCACCATCCGCCCATCCGAATGGATTTCGTAATACTTCACCGAGGGTTCGTACACTTTTGCCTCGGCGATCTCGCGGACTTCGATCCCGAGAATCTTCTCAAACAGGCGCAACATCCCGTTCATGACCTGGTCGGCCGGGAAGTAGGGCCGCAGCGCCTCTTCGTCAATGTCGTAAAGGGCGACGCGCATTTTCTCTGCGTAGAAGCCAACATCCCAGGGATCCAGCTTTCTGCCGGCATACTTCTCCAGTTCTTCATGTTCGGCCAGGAACTTCTCGCGGGTCGCCTTTTCCAGTTCCGACACGAACTCACAAGCGATCACGCCGCGTTCAGCCATCCGGTCTGCCAGAACGAAATCGGCGAAGGTGAAATAGCCCAGCAGATGGGCCTTCTCGCGGCGTAGGGTCAAGATCTGTCGCATTAATTGGCGGTTGTCATATTGGCCATCGGTGGCGCGCGCATTGTAAGCCTGCCAAAGTTCTTTGCGAATGGAGGCATCCTCAAGGTAGGTCAGCGCAGGGGAGAGGCTTGGGGCCTGCAGCGTAAACCTGTATCCGGCTTTACCCTTTGCTTCCGCACTGGCTTTTGTCGCCGCCTTGGCATGCTCGGGTAAGCCTGCCAAACGTGATTCTTCTTCTACGATCAGCTCATAAGCATTCGTCGCATCCAAAACATTCTGTGAGTACTTCGTGCAGAGTCCTTGCAATTCGACATTGATTTCAAGAGCACGCTTTTTCAGCTCGGGTTCCAGCTGAGCACCAAGCCGTCGGAATCCATCGATCTGCAATTCAAGGCAACGTCGCTGAATGGACGTCAGGCCTTCTGGAGAAACAGCTTGTAGCGCAATCCAGAGTTTTTCATTCAAGGGGATCGATGAATAAAACGCGCTTACTTCACCTTCAATGGTTTGGATCGCTTCCCGCAGCTCGGGTGAGTTGGAGACAGCTTCAAGGTGCCGAACCGCCCCCATCGCATTTTCGAGATGAACTGTCGATTCCTCGAGCGGCAGGATTGTGTTTGCAAAATTGCGTTCGCCGCCGGACTGCTCGGCCAGGTCGTCGATATTCCTTTGGCCTTCGGCAATCAGTTCACGAATTGCGGGCACAATGTGCTCGACCTGAATCTGAGTAAACGGAATCTCGAAAGGAACTCGTAGCAAGGGGTTCATGCGCGCTTCAACATCTCCTGAATTTTCTCTACGGCAATTTCGCAAGAATTTTTCGGGGCATCGTAATGCGTCACGATGCGGATGAAACGAGGCCCGAAAGCAATCATCCTGACTTCCATCGCCTCCATCCTTTTGGCAAACTCGCCCGCGTCCAAGCCCGTACCAGCCACATCGAAGATCAGAATGTTCGTGGCGATCTTTGCGGGGTCGACGACAATTCCGGGCATTGCTGCGAGCGTTTCGGCCATCCAGCGGGCGTTGGCATGATCCTCACTCAACCGGGCTGGCATCTTCTCCAAAGCAATCAACCCGGCTGCGGCGAGAATGCCTGCCTGGCGCATTCCGCCACCCAGCCGTTTGCGATATAGCCGACCCTTGTCGATCAACTTTTGCGGCCCCACCAGCATGCTCCCAACCGGCGCCCCAAGTCCTTTCGACAGGCAGAACATCACCGTGTCGACGTTGGTCACAATTTGCTTGAGTGGCATCCCGGTCGCCGCAACCGCATGAAATACGCGGGCTCCATCCATGTGGACCGGCAGCCCCATCCCATGCGCTCCGGAACAGATCTCATCGAGTTGCGCCTGCGGATAGATGGTTCCGCCGCCGAAGTTATGCGTGTTTTCGACCTCCACCAGCCCCGTCGGCGCCGCATGAGGACCCAATGGTCTCACTTCAGCCTTCACCGCAGCCCAATCGAGCAAGCCATCTGAGGTGGGGATCGCCCTTGCGACACAGCCGGCAAACCAAGCCATCATCGAAAGCTCATAATTCAAGATATGGCTGCGAGCGTCGCAGATAATCTCGTGGCCGTGCTCTGTATGAAGCTTCAGTGCGATGGTGTTACCCATCACTCCAGTCGGCACAAACAAGCCTGCTTCTTTGCCGGCAATCTCTGCAGCCCGTTCCTCTAGCCGATTGACTGTTGGATCTTCGCGATAAACGTCATCGCCCACTTCGGCCGCTGCCATCGCCGCCCGCATCTCAGCGGTTGGCCTCGTTACTGTGTCGCTACGCAGATCGATCATTTTAGAAATGCCTCAAATACTTCATTTGATAGCAATACTCCTTTTGGTGTCAGTCGAACTCGCTCACCAAAATTCTCAAGCAATCCATCGGAGATGAACTGCTTTACTTCAGGCGCAAAACGCTCTTCCAACTCTACGCCTTCGCTCAACCGGAGCCCAACCCAATGGCGTTCGTTGGCCACGTCGGCCAACTCGCGAGCCTCCTGGGCGTAGTCCGCTACAGCATCGGAATTCTGCCACCGCCAGGATCCGTCAAACGAATGCGCATCTGCGCCAAATCCCAAATAGGGTTCGAGCTTCCAATACTTCAGATTATGACGACTCTCCCATCCCGGCCGGGCAAAGTTTGAAATCTCATAGCGCTGAATCCCTGACTCTGCCAGCCGCTCGACAGCCCGCTCGTACATCCAGACTTGCGACTCTTCGCTCGGCACATCCGGCGCGCCATACCGCTTGCCGTTCAACAAAACTTCCTGGCCAAGACGGCTATCCTCATCCACCTCAAGGATATAGACACTTACATGCGGCACTCCGAGCTGCAAAACCCCATCGAGGCTCACTTCCCAGGAGTCTCGAGTCTGCTCCGCCAGCCCCGCAATCAAGTCGAGATTGATCGACTCGATCCCATGCCGTCGCAGCAGCTCCACATCTTGAGCCACGATTTCCGCCGTATGCTTGCGGCCGGTCCGGCGGATCTCCCGCTCCACAAAGCTTTGCACCCCCAAGCTCACCCGGTTGATGCCAAAAGACTTCCATGCGGCGACTCGTTCTTCGGTCAAACTTCCCGGCGCCGCTTCCATCGTCGCTTCGATCCACGGCCGGCCTGGCACTGCCGCCATCACTTCCCGCAACGCATCGAGATCCCAGAAACTCGGCGTTCCACCGCCGAAATACAATGTTTCCGGCGTAAACATCCATCTCACGGCCCGGATCTCATTGAGGAGTCGCTCCTGGTATACCGGTTCCATGCTCTTCGGAAATACTCCCGAAGCAAAATTGCAGTAGCTACACTTCTGCGCGCAAAAGGGGTACGAAATGTAAATCCCTGCCATTAGAGTTCGAAGGATTCCCCAATCCGCTGCTCCAGCAGATCGGACATGAGTTCCTTCAAGCTTTGGCCGGTTGCCGGCAGTACAAACGCAGCACGCTCCTGCTCCCAATCCAGCTTGTAGCTCTTTACCCGTGCGCTCACCCAGACCTGATGCACGGGAGCATTTGGGCTCACTACGTATTTTTCGCGCGGCTCGTCAAACTCAATGGTGAGCGCGCCGGCCTGAAAATCCGGATCAAACTCGAATTCGTCGGCTGCTTTCAGCAACGCCCGGTTCAAATCAGCCAATGCTGCGTCGCAACGCAATTGAAATTCAGAATCAGTCAAGTAACACCCCTGCTCGTACCGTAACAAACTTTCCGTCACTTTCGCTCCCCTGTGTGAATCTGCTAAGGTACTTTTGTGTCCTGCAGGATACGTGTGAATGAACGGCGTTTGTATTCGACATACCGAGATCCCTGGGTCTTCGCGAATCTTCGTAGACTTTCTCTACGATTTTGACCGCGTAAAGAACTTCTACCGGCACGACCCGACAAACCCAGACTCCCTCAAAACCGCGATTTCTGAGATTGACTACCCGGCCTCGAGACGAGCAGCCATCGTCGAAGCCCTTGCTGTCACAAACCCTGCCCACCCCGCTTTAGCTACGCTTGCTCAGCCGAACGCCGTCGCAATCCTCACTGGGCAACAAGTGGGTCTGTACGGTGGACCGGCCTATACCCTGTACAAAGCTCTCACCGCGATCAAGCTCGCCCGCCAGCTGAATGCGCAAGGCCAGCCTGCCGTCCCCATTTTCTGGCTCGCCACCGAAGATCACGACGTAGAAGAGGTTCGGTCCTCCGCTTTTTGGGACGAAACGATCACAGCCGATGCCGCCTCAGACGGTCGCCCCGCTGGGCTGCACGAGCTCGCAGGTCTGCCAGCAGATCTTCCGCTGAGCGATGAAATCAAGCAACTCGCCGAGCGCCATTATCAAAATGGGAAGACTTTTGGGCAGTCCTTTCTCGGGCTCGTTCAGGAACTCCTTTCGAATGAAGGGCTTCTGTTCGCCGATCCGCTCGAACCCAATCTTCGCAAGATCGGCGCTGAATTCCTAAGCGAGGCGGCCCTGAAGGCCCCAGAACTCAGCCAGGCTCTGGTTGCTCGCAATAAGGAGCTCCGTGAAGCGGGCTACAACCCCCAAGTTCACTTTGAGGCAAACGAAACCTCATTGTTCTTTCTGCTCGAAAACGACCACCGCAAGCAGCTCAAATTTAACGCAGAAACCTACAATGCTCAGCAAATGGCGGCAGAGGGCGTGAATCTTTCGCCGAACGCGCTGCTGCGTCCGGTTTGGCAGGACTGGCTATTTCCGACAGCCGCACTGATTGGTGGCCCGGGTGAACTTGCATACTTCGCGCAATCTCAAGTGCTCTACAGGCTTCTGCTTGGCCGCATGCCGCTCGTGATGCCGCGGGCGTTTTTCACCATTCTCGACCCCAAATCGGCCAAAACGATCGAGCTATACCGGGTTCGGTTCGCCGACATGCTCCACAACGAACAGCACGTCGAGCAGACTTTGGCCAAACGCCTTGTTCCACCTGACCTGAAGGAGGTTCTCAACGACGCCGAACGCACCGTGAATCAGACGCTTTCTGCACTGGGCGCCAAGCTCGAACATTTTGACCCGACGCTCGGCCACGCTCTTGAAAACTCCCGGGCGAAGATTCACTACCAGTTCTCGAAGAACCACTCAAAGATCGTTCTTGAGATGCTGCGTAAGAATGAGCAGGCACAACGCCAGGCCGCGCATATTTCGCATCGCCTCGCACCCCATGGCCATTTGCAGGAGCGGCACTATTCTCTGCTTGCGCTGCTCTCTGACTACGGGCTGGACTTCATTCCCACGATCCTCGACAACATCCACTCGGGTTGCCACGATCACCACATCCTTCTGTTAGGCTAAAGGCCTAACCGTGGGACTCCGCAAAAACCTCCTCAAACAGGCTCTTAAAGCGGGCCAACCGCAATATGGCTGCGGCTTTGGCCAACTCCGTTCGCAAGAAGTCTTGAAGCTTCTCGCGGCCGCCGGCTTTCATTGGGCTTTCATCGATTGCGAGCATGGCGGGTTCGACCTCGAAACCGTTCAAGACCTCTGCCGCATCGCTCCTTACGTCAACTTCACCCCGCTGGTGCGGGTCGCCGATTTGCAATATGCGCTGGTCGCCCGAGCTCTGGATGTTGCCGCGCCCGGCGTGATCTTCCCGCGGGTCGAGTCTGCCGAGTTGTTGGCCGAGGCGATCTCCTGGACCAAGTTTCCTCCTGTCGGCGTCCGCGGCTACGGCTTGACTCCAGTGAATTACGATTACGCGGCCGTCACGATCCCGCAGGCGATTGAGCATTACAACGAAGAAACGATGGTTGTGCTGCAGATTGAGACCGAGACTGCGCTGAACCGGGTCGACGAACTGCTCAATGTGCCGGGAGTGGATGTTGTCATGATCGGCCCCGCGGACTTGAGTGTTTCCCTGGGTGTGCCCGGCGAATTCACTCATCCGAAATTTGTCGCCGCTTACGAGAAGATTCGCGACGCCTGCCTCAAGCGCGGCATTGTGCCGGGCACCCACAATCGTAGTCTTGAGTTGATGCAGATGTGGAAAGAAAAGGGCTTCCTTTTCCTTGGCTGCGGCAATGAAACGGCGATGCTCTTTGAGCGTGCCACGGCGATTATCAAGGGCATCTCCGCCGCCCCTGGCCCGGCCTGAGCAAGATTCTGGGTCGCAAACCATGTAAGCTGGACCAAATGAAACGGCGCGATTTTTTGTCTCTTCCGCTGGCAACTGGTTTTGCCCAAACCAATGTTCGCCGACCCAACGTGATTGTTCTGCTGGCCGACGATCTTGGCTGGGCGGACGTTGGATTTCATGGTGGCGACATCCGCACTCCGAACCTGGACCGGCTGGCGAAAGAGGGTGTGTAACTGGACCGGTTCTATTCGTGTCCGGTGTGTTCGCCGACGCGTTCGGCTCTGATGACGGGGCGTTGGCCGATGCGGCTGGGTACGGGTTACACGGTGGTGCGGCCGTGGGCGAATTATGGATTGCCGCTCGAAGAACATCTGATGCCACAAAGTTTTCAGGCGGCTGGATACCAGACCGCGATGGCTGGAAAGTGGCATCTGGGACACATGCGGAAGTCGTACTTTCCTGGGGCGCGCGGTTTCGATTCCTCTTATGGGCACTTCAATGGCGCGATCGACTATTACACCCATGAGCGCGACGGCGGGCTGGACTGGCACCGGGATGGCAAGACACTTGAGGAGAAGGGTTACTCGACGGAGCTGATTGGCGGGGAGGCCGTGCGGCGGATTCGCAGCCGGGACAAGAAGCGGCCGTTCTTTTTGTATGTGCCTTTCAATGCTCCTCATGCGCCGCTGCAGGCACCGCAGGCGCTCCTCGATGGCTATGCGAGCGTGAAGGATGAGAAGCGGCGTGTGTTCTCGGCGATGGTGGAATCAATGGATCAGCAGGTGGGGGCGGTGCTGAAGACGCTCGACGACGAGGCGATTGCGCAAGACACGTTGGTGATGTTTTTCTCCGACAATGGAGGCCCGGTGAATCTGGGTGCTACGAACACTCCGCTGCGCGGGGCGAAGGCAACGGTTTATGAAGGTGGGATCCGGGTGCCAGCGGTGATGCGTTGGCCCGGGAAGGTGAAGGCGGGGACGAAGTCGACTCAGGTGATGGCGGCCTGGGATTTGTTTCCGACAATTGCGGCTGCTGCGGGGGTTCGGCCAGCGGGCAAGTTGCCGCTGGATGGCATGAACTGTTGGAAGCAGATTACAGACGGAAGCCGAACGCCGCGCGAAGACATTTTCTTTGCGATCGAGAATGAAAAGCTGATCCAGCATTGCGTGATCCATCGGGAGTGGAAGTTGATTCGCCAGGGCGAGAGCGAACACATGCTGTTCCGCATCGAAGACGACCCGACGGAGAAAAACGATGTGGCGGCGGCGAACCCTGGAATTGTGAAGGATCTTGCCGCGCGGATTGATCGATGGAAAAAGCTTGAGCCGGCGAATGGGATGCGTTCAGAGGGGGGTGCGCCGAAGGGGTGGAAGGCGCCGAAGCGGTGGGCGGATGATGCGCCGCTATAGTCAGCAGTGATGAGCGATTCTAGCGATTCAGATGTGGCCTCAATGGGACTCTCTAAGAATTCCTGACGTTCCGCAAGAGGAGTTGGTCGCAAAGGTCTTTGAAAAATCAGCAGCCTTGCTCCGCACTGTTTCACGCGATCGCACGTTTCAACGTGGGAGGTCAGTGTAGCCAACACTTCTCAATAGGAAGCGGTTGCCTGGTTCCTCGCTCTCGTAGAATGCAAGGCCCGGGCCACAGAGAATTACAGCCCCGACTCCTCCGCCGACCACGGCATCGAGTGCCTCTCTCAAAGTAATGTCCGATGAATCTCGTTCTTCCAGTTCAGAGAACACAGAGCAACGCCGCGGTGCACCGAGGCTGACAAGCAGTTGCTCGATCAATGCCGCCGTTTGCTTACTGATCGGAATGCCGACTACGAACCGTGGATCGAAATCGTCGAAGTGAGCAAGCTTTTTGCGTACCTTTGCTCGGCCTCGTGCACTCTTGAGGAGTTCTAAGTAGCGGTCTTGCCGTTGCCGGGAGACAAATGTTCCCACGACCGACGCCATAGTCATCAGCAGGAGCCTACCAGTTTCTGTAAAGCAACTACGCACAGTTGGCTCATGCGACACAACCGCACACACAACCAGATGACTTCGCTTCGCTGGCTTGGAGATGTGAGGGTGCTCGGAGCTTTAGAGCATGCCGATGATGGCGTTGGCGAGGAGGGCGCCTAGGGCGAGGGGGATGAGGCGCTTCCAGCCTAGGTCCATCAGTTGGTCGTAGCGGAGGCGGGGCCAGGAGGCGCGGAACCAGATCAAGACGTAGAAGACTGCGCTCACCTTTAGGAAGAACCAGAAGGGGGCGCTCAGGGCCGTGGCGACTGCTGGGATTAGGAAGACTAGGCCGGAGATGCCTAGCAATGCTGTGAAGGGGAATAGCTTCATGCGGGCGCAGCCCCAGGCGCTCAGGAAGAGCAGGGCGGCGGGGAAGATGGCGTCCATTGGGTAGGCCAGCCATTCGATGTTCGCGAAGGGGCGGAGCCAGCCGCCGAAGAAGACCGTTGCGGCCACGGCGCAAATGATGAAGATGTTCGTGTACTCCGCGAGCATGTACAGCGCCCAGCGGAAGCCGCTGTACTCGGTGTGGTAGCCGGCGACGATTTCGCTTTCCGCTTCGGGCAAGTCAAAGGGGGCACGGTTGACTTCAGCGACGGCCGCGATCAAGAAGATGAAAAAGCTCAGAAGCATCAGGCCGTAATTTCCGAATAAGAACCAGATGCGCTGGTTGAATTGAGCTTCCACGATGCCTTGCATGGAGAGGGTGCCGGAGAGCATTACAACCGTGACGAGGGAGAGGCCAAGGGCGACTTCGTAGCTGATCAACTGGGCCGCGCCGCGGAGTGCGCCGAGGAGGGAATAGTTGCTGTTCGAGGACCAGCCGCCGAGGATGATTCCGAAGACGCCGACGGCGGCGAGGGCCGAGATTAGCAACAGGCCGATGTTTAGGTCGGCGATGCGGAGAGTGGCCGAGATCGGGATGACCGCAAAAGAGCCGAAGGCCGTGACGACGCTGAGGAGCGGGGCGAGGTAGAAGAGGAACTTGTCGGCGTCCTTGGGGACGGTGTCTTCTTTGAGGATCAGCTTGAGGGCGTCGGCAATGGGTTGGAGGAGGCCGTGGGGACCGACACGCATGGGGCCGAGGCGGGCCTGGAAGTCCGCCAGGATCTTGCGCTCGACCAACACCAGATAGCCCGTGACGAGGGGGAAGGCCATGGCGAAGATGGCGGCCATCAGATAGGGCAGAAGGGTTTCGAATGTCATCGGAGGGCGCTCCGGGCCCAGGCGAGGACGGGTTCGGGGTTGAGGCCGAGTCCGAGGCTGAGGATGGCGGTGAGGCCGACGGCGGCGCGCCAGCCGGTGCTGATGGTGAGCGTGGCGGGCGAGTCGTCGGGATTGTGGAGCATCTCGCGGATGATGCGGAAGTAGTAGTAAAGCGAGACCGCAACGTAAAGGGCGGCGATGACGGCCACCCAGTATTGTCTTGCCTGCACGAGCGAGAGGAAGATCATGTACTTCGCGACGAAGCCGGCCGTGGGTGGCAGGCCCGCGAGCGAGAGCAGCAGGAGGATCATGAGTAGGGCGACGCCGGGGTGGCGGTAGAGTAGGCCGCGGAAGTCCGTGACGCCTTCGCGGTCGAGGGCCGAGAGCAGGAGGAACGCGCCGGTGGTCATGAGGGTGTAGACGAGCAGGTAGAGCAGCATGGCCTCGATGCCGGTTTTGTTGCCTGCGACGAGACCGAGGAGGATGTAGCCGACGTGGCCGATGCTGGAGTAGGCTAGGAGGCGCTTGGTGCTCGACTGGGTGATGGCGGCGAGGTTGCCGACGGTGAGGCTGGCGATGGCGGCGAAGGTGATGAGCCCTTCCCAGGCGGGGCGAAGGTCGTGCAAGGGGCCGAGGATGAGACGCAGGAGAAGTGCGAAGCCGGCGGCTTTAGAAGCCGTGGCGAGGTAGGCGGTGACGGGTGTGGGTGCGCCCTCGTATGCGTCGGGAGCCCACATGTGCAGGGGCGCGGCGGCGATCTTGAACAGCAGGCCGAGGACGATGGGGAGGATGGCCATGAGGATGAGCGGGTCGCGCGAGTTGCGCGTTGCGAGCATGGAGGCGATGTTGAGGTAGTGCGTGGAGCCGCTGAGGCCGTAGAGGATAGAGAAGCCGTAAAGGAGAAGGCCGCTCGAGAAGGCGCCGAGCAAAAGGTATTTGAGGGCGGCTTCGCTCGAGCGGGGGTTCGAGCGGAGGAAGCCGGTGAGCGAATAAAAGCTGACGGCCGTGATTTCGAGGCCGATGAAGACGGTGATGAGCTCGGTGCCCGAATTCATGAGGTACATGCCGGACTGGGCGAGCAGGATCAGCCCGTAGAATTCGGGGTGGTCTTCGTCTTCGCGCTCCATGTAGCGGTAGGCGCCGACGGCGCAGATCAGGCCGGCCACGAGGCAGATGGCGTTGAAAGCGATGCCGAATGGATCGATCAGGATTGCGCCGCGGAACCCGGTGAAGCCGAGGAAATCCGTTTGACGCCAGAGGCCGATGGCCGCGAGGAGTTCCGCGAAGGCGAGGAAGATCAGGTAGGGGCGGCTCGAATCGAAGCGCAGCAACAACAGGACGCATCCGAACAAGGCGAGGACGGCGGCGGGGAGGATCGAGAACAGGTTGTTGAACTGCATCTAGGGGCGCAGCCTTTCGACGATCGCTTCAACGGGGGCCTCGATGGCGGCGAAGTGACCCGAGGGTTTGATGCCGATCCAGACGGACCAGATCAGAAGAGGAGCGACGATGAGCCACTCGCGGGCGGTGAGATCTGGGAGGTCAATATTGGCTTCGTTTGACGCGGGGCCAAGCATGGTGTGCCGGTAGAGCGAGAGCATGTAGGCGGCGGCGAGGACGATGCCGATGAGAGCCGTGGCGGCCCACCAGGGTTGGGCCTGGTAAGCGCCGCGAAGGATGGTGAATTCGCCGACGAAACCATTGAGAAGCGGCAGGCCGATGGAGCCGAGCAGGGCCATCATGAAGACGGCGGCGAAGCCGGGCATGGTTTTGGCCAGCCCGCCGTAATCGGCGATGCGGCGGGTGTGACGTCGGTCGTAGGCGAAGCCGGCGAGCAGGAAGAGCAGGCCGGTGGAGATGCCGTGGTTGATCTGTTGAAGGATGCTGCCGGAAAGGCCGGCCGCGTTGAGGCTGAAGATCCCGAGCGTGCAGAAGCCCAGATGGCTGACGGAAGAAAAGGCGATGAGGCGCTTCCAATCGGTTTGGCCGAGGCAGACCCAGCCGCCGTAGAGAATGGCGGCGATGCTGAGGGTGGCGAGGATTTGCGCGTCGGCGGTGGCGCGGGGCAGTAGAGGCAGAGAGAAGCGAATGAAGCCGTAGGTGCCCATCTTGAGCAGGACGGCGGCGAGCATGACTGAGCCGGCGGTGGGGGCCTGGGTGTGCGCGTCGGGCAGCCAGGTGTGGAAGGGGAACATCGGGATCTTGATGGCGAAGCCGAGGAAGAGGGCCCAGAAGACGAGGCGCTCTATGGCGGGTGCGAGACGGGTGTTGAGCAGGGATGCGAGATCGAAGGTGTAGACGCCGGTTGCGGCGGCGTGCTGCGTGTAGAGCGTGATGAAGCCAATCAGGAGGGCAACGCTGCCGGCGACGGTGTAGAGCAGGAATTTGAAGGCGGCGCGACGGCGATCTTCTGCACCGTGGATGCTGATCAGGTAGTACATCGGGATGAGCACTGCCTCAAAGCAGACGAAGAACAGCAGCAGATCCTGAGCGAGAAATACGCCATGGCAGCAGGCGGCGAGCAAGAGCAGCATCGCGTAAAAGGCCTTGGGTTTAACGGGGGAGGCGAGGATGCCGAGGAGGGTCATCAAGGCGGTGAGGATGACGAGCAGGTAGCTGATGCCGTCGAGATGCAGCAGGAATTGCGCACCGATGGAGGGAATCCAGTTGTGGCGGATGGTTTGCGGGAAGGTGAGCGCGAGTGCATTGAGCAGCGTGGCGAGTGAGGCCAGAAGCGCTGTGGCCCAAGCCAATCGCTTGGGAGCGAAGGCAAGGAGGATGGCGCCAAGGATCGGTAGGCCGATGAGCAGTGTCATGCGAGCAAATACCATCCGAGGGTGAGAGCCAGAGTGAGAACCATGGCCAGAGCGTAGTGTTGGATGCGGCCGGATTGGACGAGCCGCAGCGGATAGCTAGAAAGACTGAACAGGGCCGCGGTGAGGCGTACGAGCCCGTCGACGACGAAGCGGTCGAACCAGCCCAAGAGCAAGCCAAGGGTGGTTGTGGCGGAGCTGGGGACGTGGGGAATCAGATCTACAAGATTGCTGTCGAACCAGTTTGCCGCTCGCGCGCCCTTACGGGTGACCGCGTGAACCAGGACGGCCTCGTAGGCATCGTTGATGAACCAGCGGCGGGCGAAGAGCTGTTTGAGAACGACAGGGATGCGGAGCGAACGGCCGAAGTAAAGACCCGAGAGCGAGACCAAAGCAGAGGTGAGCATCACGCCCCAGGCGAGTTCGCCATGAGGGCCGAAGTAGCCAGCCAGGGCGCTGCCGATTGCAAGGGGCCAGAGCGTGTGAAGCATGTTGCCGTGCGCCTCATGAGCATCGCGTTGGTAGGTGCCGAAGAAGACGGCCCAGAGCATGCGGCTTGAGTAGGCGCCAGTGAGAAAGCTGACGGACAGAGCGATGGCGAAGAACACAGGGTACTTGAGCGCGGCGACCAGGATGGCATCTTTGCTGAAGAAACCCGCAAGGCCGGGGAAGCCGGCAAGGCTTAAGGCGGCGAGTGTCATCAGGCGGAAGGTCCAGGGCATTTTGTCGCGGAGGCCGCCCATGTAGCGGATGTCCTGTTCGCCGTGGAGGGCGTGGATGATGTTACCGGCGGTGAGAAACAGCAGTGCTTTGAAGAAGGCGTGGGTGGTGACGTGGAACATGGCCGCTTCAGTTGCGCCGAGGCCGGCGGCGAGAAACATGAGGCCGAGTTGGCTGACGGTGGAGTAGGCGAGGATGCGTTTGATGTCGTGCTCGACGGCGGCAATGGTGGCGGCGATCAGTGAGGTGGCGGCACCAAGAATGGCGATGACGAGACCTGCATCGGGATTGGCTGCCAGGAAAGGAGCGAGCCGCGCGAAGAGGTAGATGCCGGCCGTGACCATCGTGGCGGCGTGGATCAGAGCAGAGACTGGTGTGGGGCCGACCATCGCATCGGGCAGCCAGACGAAGAGGGGGAGCTGTGCGGATTTTCCGGTTGCACCGAGCGCGAGCAGGAGGGCGGCGGCGAGCGTGAGTCCGCTGGCAGGGAGCTTATTGATGGTGGAGAACTCGACGTTGCCCGCGATCGACAGAAGAATCAAAGTGCCAAGTAGGAAACCGGCGTCGCCAGCGCGGTTGTAAAGAAAGGCCTTGTTGGCATTGCGATTGACGGTGGGCCGGTCGTGGTGGAAACCGATGAGCAGGTAGCTTGCGAGGCCGACGCCTTCCCAGCCCGCGAACAAGACGGCGAGGTTGCTGGCGAGAACGAGCAACAGCATGAAGAAGACGAAGAGATTGAGGCAGGCGAAGTAGCGCCAGAAGCCGGGTTCTTTCGCCATGTAGCCGATGGAATAGATATGAATCAGCAGGCCGATGCCGGAGACGATCAAAACCATGAGCAGCGAGAGATCGTCGGCGGCAAAGCGGAAGGGAAGGCCGGGCATCCACTGGGTGAGAGTGTGATCGAGCGTGCCGCCGCGGGGGCTGGAATAGACGATCAAGCCATGAATGAAACTGAGAGCCACCATGAGCGGGGCGATGACACTTGCGCCGCGCCGAATGAACGCGATGATTGCCGCGCCAAACAGCGGGTAGAGGGGAATCCACCAAAAGTTTGCGACGAGGTTCACCATTTGAGCAGATCGATCTCGTCGGCAATGACGGTGCCGCGATGGCGGAACAGAGCAATGAGGATGCCGAGGCCGACGGCGGCTTCAGCGACGGCAACCGTAATGACAAAGATGGCGAAGACCTGACCGGTGACTTGCTGCCAGTGTTTGGAGAAGGCAACCAGGTTGATGTTGACCGCGTTCAGAATGAGCTCGATCGCCATGAGCATCACGATGATATTGCGACGCATCAGCAGACCTGCGGCGCCGATGAGAAGGAGGGCTCCGCTGAGGATTACGTAGTGCGCCGTGGTGATCGGGTAGAGGCTCATTGGGGCTGTTCCTTTTTGCGGGCGAGCCAGACGGCGCCGACGATGGCGATTAGCAGTAGCAGGGAGGCGGCCTCAAAGGGCAGCGCGTAGACGTAGAAGAGGCTGTCCGCAATGCGTTCGGTGTTGCCGCCGGCGTTGAGGCGTGGTTGCGGGGATGGCGGCAGGCCGGGGAGGCCCGATTGCGCGAGGACGTAGATTTCGAGGAAGACCGCGAACAGGGCGGCGAGGGCGACGGGCCACTGGCGGCTGTATTGGCGTAACCTTGCGGCTTGTTCGAGATGGATCAGCATGATCACGAACAAAAACAGGACCATGACGCCACCGACATAAAGCAGGATCTGCACGGCGAAGAGGAGCTCCGCGGCCTGAAGCAGGAAGAGACCCGCGACGCCAAGCAGGGAAAAGATCAGGCCGAGCGCGCAATGGACCGGGTTGCGTCGAGTGACCGTGGCGAGGGCCCCTGCCAGCGTGATGGCGGCGAAAGTGTAGAACAGAGCTGCGTCCATTAGCGGGTGTAGCGGGTGGGCCTTGGACCTTCCTCAAGCATTTGCCGGTCCCAGATGAGGCCTTCGCGGGTATAGGAAGCCATTTCAAAATCCTGGGTGAGTTCGAGAGCGTCGACGGGGCAGGCGTCTTCGCACAGGCCGCAGAACATGCAGCGGGAGAGATCGTAGGTGAAGTAGGTGAGGTCGAGGCGGCGAGTTTCTTTGTTGCGTTCGGTGCCGACCACAATCAGATTTTCCGGGCAGGCTTTGGCGCAGAGGTCGCATCCGATGCAGAGGGTTTCGCCGTTGTCCGGGTTAATGTTGAGACGGGGCGCGCCACGGTAGCGCTCGCCTACTTTGGGGCGGTCCTTGGGGTATTGCTCGGTGGAGATGTTGCTGGTGCGCTGGGTCTTAAAGGTGACCCAAAGACCATCGAGCAGGTCGAGCAGGAAGACGCGTTTGAGAGTTTCAAGCATGGACAGGGCTTAACCTTATTATCGATCCACTTCGCCGAGGACAATGTCGATGGTGCCAATGATGGCGACGACGTCAGCGACGAGCGCGCCGACGGCCATCTTTTCTAGCGAAGCGAGGTTGACGAAGCTTGGGGGGCGGACGCGAAGCCGGTATGGATGGAGCGAACCGTCCGAAACGATGTAGTAGCCGAGCTCGCCCTTGGGGGCCTCGATCGAGACATAGACTTCGCCGGGAGCTGGCTTGAGCACTTTAGGCACTTTGGCCATGATGGCGCCGGAAGGGATGCGCTCGAGCGCCTGATCGATGATGCGCAGGCTTTGGCGCATCTCCTCAATCCGGATCCGGTAACGGTCGTAGCTGTCGGCGCCGTGGAGGACGGGGATCTCAAAATCGAACTGCTCGTAGCCTGAGTAAGGCTGAGCTTTGCGCAGGTCCCAATTGACGCCAGCGGCGCGCAGCATTGGCCCTGAGACCGCGTAGGATTTGCACTCTTCGGCGGTGAGTATGCCGACGCCTTTCAGGCGTTCGACCCAGATGGGATTTTTGGTGAGGAGCTTTTCGTATTCGTCGAGGCGCTTCTTGAACATCTCCGAGAAGGCACGCGTTTCGGCTTCGAAGGTGTCGTGGAGTTCGTATTGCAGGCCGCCAATGCGGAAGGCGTGAGTGGTGAGCCGGGCTCCGCAGTAGTTCTCAAAGATCTTGAGGACTTCTTCACGCTCGCGCATGGTGTAGAAAAGCGCCGTCATCGCGCCGAGGTCGAGTGCTGAGGTACCGAGCCAGAGCAGATGGGAGGCAATACGGTTGAGCTCGGCAAACAGAACGCGGACGATTTGGGCGCGGGGTGGGGCTTCGGCGCCGATCAGCTGCTCCACAGCCAGGCAGTAGCCAAGGCCATTTGAGACAGCCGAGATGTAGTCCATCCGATCGACGTAGGGAGCGAATTGCATGTAGGTGCGATTCTCGCCGATTTTTTCAACGCCACGGTGTAGATAACCAATGACGCATTCGACGGCTTTGACCCGCTCGCCGTCGAGCTTGAGTACCAAGCGCAACACCCCGTGCGTCGAAGGGTGCTGGGGGCCCATGTTGAGCAACATTTCGGAAGTTTCGAGATGGTTTGTCATTGGCCGGACTCGATTCCGAGGTGCTTCTGAACCCAGTCCTGATCCATGTCGACGATGGAACGCTCTTTGAGGAGAGGGTGGCCCTGCCAGTCATCGGGCATCAGAATTCGCTTGAGGTTGGGGTGCCCCTCAAACTGGATGCCGAACATGTCGAACACCTCGCGTTCGAGCCAGTTGGCGGCCTCGTAGAGATTCGTGAGGGAGGCAGGCTTGGATTCGGCGTCGAAGAAAGTCTTGATGCGAATGCGACGGTTGGAGGCGAACGAATAGAGGATGGCGACGAGTTCGAAGCAGAGGGGGTCTGAAGGGTGGTCGACGGCGGTCAGGTCGACCAGGTAGTCAAAATTTTGGGTGTCGCGAAGCCAGGCGATGACGGGATGAAAAGCGTCAGCCGCTGTTGTGGCGAATGCCTGGCCCCGGAATGTCTCCCGTTTCAGAATGGCAGTTGTGTCTGCGGTGTTGAAGGTGGAGTGGAGAAGATCGGAGAGGCCGTCTTCCCAAGCTTCCGTGGCCATAACCGGGGCTGGTTTGGCGTCTTGAGACATGTGAAACTTTAAGGTTCGCACAGTTTTATGTTGAAATTTTAGAAGAATACGAAATGGCTCAGAACGAACTTGAACAATTGCGCACTTCCAATCGCGTGGTCCCGGTATCCAAGCAGGATGAAGGCCGGGGCTGGTCGAAGATTTCCAACAGTGTCTATGGCTATAGCTATACGCCAGCCAGCGAAGACGGCGGCTTTTTTATCAGCCAACCGCGGCAATCTTTTGAGATGCACAAGCTGTCGGATGGCAGTTTGTTGATTGTGGGATTCACCACAGCCGAATATATGGATCGGCTGAAGTCCAACGGGGCTCAGGATGTTGAGGTATACCCTGATCCGCGTGGGGACTACACGAAGTTGGTGACGATTCCGCACGCCAGGATCGCGAGCTCGAAGGCTCTGGATCGGGATGACTTTAACAAGCTGAAAGTGAGCCTAAAGCCACAGGGGTAGCCCTGGAAAGTGGGCGCGGCATACGCAGACTTGCCGAAGGCAGGTCGATAGGGAATGGTAGATGGGAAACCATGCTCCTAAGGCTGCAGAAATCGCTGACTTGTTTGTCCGCGAACTGGTGACGGCTGTCGCGCCGAGACATCCACATTTTGTAGTGAGAACGAAACCAAGGGCCGATCGTCAGGTGCGCGAACGGCTCTTGTCGTTTGGCTTCAGCCCGATTGGCCTGAAGTTCCTGCCCGGATTCTTATTTTTGCGATTTCACCCGGCCCAACGCCTGCAGATTGGGGCGATTGCAGGCGTGCATTCGATTATTGGGTTTGCGGCACAGCCCTCGCCTGTGGATGAAGAGGAGCTGGAGGCCTTGGTGCGGGTTTCGGATGCAAGGTTGGCGGTGGGGCCTGCGTCCTTTCCCGCCACGGGCCGGCCATGCCGGATGCTTCAGGGGCCACTCGAGGGGGCTCGGGGTGTATTGATGGGACAGCAAGAAAAGCCACTGGTGGTGATGAGCCTGACATTGCTGCAGCGCAGCATTGCCGTCGAAGTGGAACCGGAATGGGTAGGGCCTTACCGGCCCGCCATGTTAAGCGCGATTCGATAAGGGGAATAAAAATGACGAAATTGATTTTGATGCTTGGGATCAGTGTGTGCTTTGAGGCGCAGACGTTGCCGCAGCAGGCGGTGCAAGCGGTTGCTCCCGTGAATCTGCCATCGCAGCGAATTGGACCAAACGACCTTTTGAACCTCAGCGTTTATGGGGCTCCAGAGCTTTCAAGGCCCGTGCGCGTGAGCCAGGAGGGAATGATTCAGGTACCGATGCTCAAAGAGGTATTTCGGGCCGAAGGAAAGTTTCCTTCGGAACTGGAATCCATTGTTGCCGAGGCGCTGTCGCGCGAAAAAATTCTGGTGAGCCCGGTTGTGACGGTAACCGTTGCCGAGTATGTGAGCCGGCCAATCAGTGTGATCGGTGCCGTGAAGCAGCCACTGACGTTTCAAGCTTTTGGCAACATCACGCTGGTGGATGCGCTGAGTCGTGCGGGAGGATTGACCGTGGATGCGGGGACGGAAATTCTGCTGAGCCGTCAGCAGGTGGGGGCGAACGGGAAAACGTCGAGCCTGGTGGTACGCATTCCGGTGAAGCAGCTAATTGACCAGGCCGATGCAGAGCTGAACTATGCGTTGCGTGGCGGCGAGGAAATCCGTGTTCCCGAGGCGACCAAAATCTTCGTGGTGGGCAATGTGAAAAAGCCCGGCGCATTTCCAGTTCGAGATAGCAACGACACCACTGTGTTGAAGATGCTGGCTGTAAGTGAGGGGCTGTTGCCGTTTGCCACCGAGTTTGCGTACATCTACAGGCGGGAAGGTGGCGAGGGGGGACGCAATGAGATCGAAATTCCGATCACGAAGATCATGGCGCGGAAGTCGCCGGATGTTCCGCTGATGCCGAACGACGTTTTGTACATCCCGGATAACAAGGGCCGTCGGATGACGATGGCGATGGTGGACCGGTTGGTCACTTTTGGAGCTGGAACGGCAAGCGGCATGCTGGTCTGGCGAAGGTAGCTTATGGCCAACAAGCAAGTGGAAAGCCTGAAAGTTGTCTGGCTTGAGGCTGGAGAACGGCGCGAGCTATGGCGGATTTGGACCTTGGGCGTGGCGACGGTGGCGATGCTCTGTTGCTGGTTCTGGCTGATGGCACCTGAGGCGGGTATCCCGATGGTAGAGGAAGAGGCCGTGTTGTTCGAGGCACCAGGCAGGACAGGTGATACTGACGTGACAGGTGATACTGGCGCAAAAGGTGATACTGGCGCAAAAGGTGATATTAGGGTGAAATGAAGATCCTGATCGCGGGTGGTGCAGGCTTTATCGGGAGCCATGTCTCCAAAGCTATTGAGAGAGCTGGCCATCTGCCAGTAGTGTTTGACAATCTGTCAGCGGGCCATCGCTGGGCCGTGAAATGGGGGCCGCTGGTAGAAGGCGACCTGATGGATCGTGCTTCGATCGAGGCGGCCCTGCGAGCTCATGAAATTGAGGCCGTGGTGCAGCTTGCCGGCTCGATCAACGTTGGTGAGAGTATGCAGAATCCCGGCAAGTACTTTCGCAACAACTTCTCGATTTCTGTGAACCTGCTGGAGGCGATGGATGCGGTTGGCGTGAAGCGGATCGTATTCAGCTCCACAGCCGCGGTTTACGGTATTCCGACAAAAAGCCCCATTCCGGAAGACGCCGAGAAGGCGCCGATCAACGCCTACGGGGAGGCGAAATACTTCGTCGAGCGGCTCCTTGATTGGTACACGAAGTCGAGGCAGTTCCAGTGTTTGGCGCTGCGGTATTTCAATGCGGCTGGTGCGGACCCGGATGGAGAAATCGGAGAGATGCACAGCCCAGAGACGCATCTTATTCCGCTCGTGATTTACGGGTCGATGGGCACGAGACCACCGGTGAAAGTGTTTGGCACCGACTATCCCACCGAAGACGGTACCGCTGTGCGTGACTACATCCACGTGGCGGATCTCGCCAGAGCTCATGCGATGGGTGTCGAGTACCTGGCCCGGGGCGGCGTGAGCACCGCGGTGAATCTTGGTTCGGGAGATGGAATCAGCGTGATGCAGGTGCTAAAGGCGGTGGAGACCGTCAGCGGCAAACCTGTACCGCACGAGCTGTTCGAGCGTCGTGCGGGTGATCCTCCCCACCTGGTTGCTCAAAAGGGGATGGCCGAAGCCGTACTCGGCTGGAAGCCTGAGCGATCCGACATTTTGAGCATCGTAAAGGATGCCTGGGCATGGAGCGAGAAGGCACTGCGAGAGGGCCTTTACAGCGAATAGGAGTTTGTGATGGAGTCAAGTCATTATGAACCGACGCGACGCCATCAAATCTACTCTCGCTGCTGTGGCAGCGCCTCTTTACGTCCCACAGCGCGCCTTCGGCGCGAACGACAGAATCGCTTACGCCATGATCGCCGTTGGGGGCCGAGGCAGATACCTGAATCAAAAATTTTCCGCGCAGAACAATCAGTGCGTGGCTGTTTGCGATGTCTATAAGCCCAACATCGAAAAGGCCCTCAAGGATACTCCGCAGGCCAAGGTGTTTGGCGACTATCACGATCTTCTCGCGATGAGCGGTCTTGACGCGGTGGTGATCGCCTCGCCCGACCATCATCACTGTCCGATGCTGCTGGCCTCTCTCAAAGCGGGTAAAGATGTCTACCTTGAAAAGCCGCTGTCAAAGTCACTTGAGGAATCGAAGAAGATGATCGCGGCGGTACGCTCAACGGATCGCATTGTTCAGATCGGCATGCAGCGGCGCAGTGCGCCGGCGATCATGAAGGCAAAGAAGCTGATGGATGATGGGGCGCTGGGACGTGTTTCGCTGGTGCGGCCGCAGTGGTTCTGGAATGTGGCGAAGCCGCTGAACAACACTCCGCTCGAAGGGGAGCTTGATTGGAAGCGGTTTGTAGGCGCGAGCTACCAGCGTCCGCTTGAGCCCATGCGCTTCCGTAGCTGGCGCTATTTCTTCGATTACGCCGGCGGCAACATGACAGACCAAGGCACCCATCTGATGGACGTAGTGCAGTGGTTCATGGGAGTGAGTGGGCCGAAGAACGCGGTGAGCCAGGGGTTCGTCGCAAAGATGACCGGCGCGGAACATCCGGATGTGTTCAGCGCGACGTTTGGCTTCGATGGTTTTCTGGTGAACTGGACGCTCGACTATGGCAATGCCTATCAGAACGGGTGGTCGATTGCGTTCCATGGCGACAAGGGGACGCTGATTCTTGATGATGCCGGGTTCCGGTTGTACAGCGAACCGTGGAAGAAGGGTGCTGCTCCGGCGATTGAGGAAGAGTCACCGGTTCCAGTGGAGGCGCATGTGCAGAACTTCACAGATTGTATGCGGTCTCGCAAGCAGCCGAACTGCCCGGTGGAAATCGCAGCTCAGGCCGTAAGTGGCCCGCACCTGGCCAACCTTGCCATGTTCCGGGAACGCAAGGTTTACCTGGGTGAAGACGGAGTCACGGTCTCCTAGCCTGATTAAGCCAGGATTTCGAAGATCGCTTCGACTTCGACGGCAGCCCCGGTGGGGAGGCTCGCAAAGCCAAGGGCCGAACGCGCATGATAGCCATCCGTGGTCTTGCCGAAGATTTCGTGCAGCAGGTCGGAAGCGCCATTGATGACCAGGTGCTGGTCGTTGTAGTCCGGGGCTGAATTGACGCAGCCGAGGACCTTGATCACGCGCAGGCCGTCGAGCGTGCCGTGCGTATTCCAAACAGAATTGAGAATCTTGGTGACACATTCCCGAGCGGCGGCGTAGCCCTCTCCGGTGGATACTCCTGTACCCAATTTCCCCTTGAGAGTCGAGACGTGACCTGAACTGAGGAGCTGGTTGCCGGATCGGATGCAGAGATTCAAATAACCCGGAGTTTGTTTTTCAAAAATGAGGCCGAGCGCCTCGGCGTTCTTCTGTGCGGACATTGGTGACTTTCAGGATAAGGCAGCGCTAACGGGAGAATTCAAACAGGCGGCTGGGAGCGTCTTCGGGCAAGAAAAACAGTTTGCCATTGCGATAGGTCATACCCTCGTGGGAGAAGGTGAGATTGCGGTCTGTCTTGTGGGTGGTGATGCGGCGCACCAGCTCGAAAGAGGGAACCGAGAGCCACTCCACTGCACCCTGGTCGCGGTTAACGGGGCCGGAGCCCATCAGCAGGTCGCCGTCCATCTTGAGGTCCTGCCAGGCGGTGGCGATCGGGTTGTCGCGCTTGAGAAGTTGTTTGCCGTCTTTGGTCCATTGATAAAGAGTGCGGCTAGACCAGGAGCCCCCAATCAGGGTGGATTTGCCCACGGCGATGCAACCGATGTGATCGGCCACCTCGAAGGACGATTCAAGAGCGAGCGTTCGCTTGTTGCGGCGCTCCATGTTGGTCGGCCCATCGCGATCGTATTCGGCGACCGGGATCCAGACGGATTCGCCATCGAGCATGATGCCGCCCGGGTGAATTCGTTTGCCCTGTTGAACTTCCACCTGCTTGAGGATTTTGCCTGAGGGGAGATCGAGGAGCGTCAGGTATCCCTTGCCAGCCTTGGCGTCGACCGAGCTGACCCAGAGCAGATTACCCTCAACGTCGATGCCTTGAACGTGATGGAGATCCGCCTCGATCGGGGTCACTTTGGACTGGCGCCAGGAAAGCAGAGATTCGTCGGCAACCGAGAGAAGCAGCAGTAACAAGAAATTCATGTGCGAAAACATAGCATTTCACGTCCCTCTTACATGGCGATGACAGAACAATAAGTAACGAGTGAGAGCCATGTCCAACAATACAGTGCAAGAAGCCGAGTTTCTGACGCAGAACTGGACATCAAAGTCCAAAACCAGCCATCATTTGAACATGGGAACCAGCGGAACATTACTGAGCCCGGAACGACCGCGGCTGAGCACGCACCAAAAAGCCCTTTCGATCAATCTGGATCCGGTGCGCTACGGGACCTTTGCCGAAATTGGCGCGGGCCAGGAAGTGGCGCGCTGGTGTTTCAAAGTTGGAGCGGCAGCGGGGACGATTTCAAAGTCGATTTCTGCTTACGACATGACGGTGAGCGATGCGATTTACGGCAAGTGCAAACGTTATGTATCGCGTGAGCGGCTGGAACGGATGCTGGATTATGAGCATCGCCTGAACGTGGAACGCCTTGGTGCCTCGCGCGGCGATTCAACTGCGTTCTTCACTTTTGCCAACACGGTGTCGGCGCTGAACTTTCGGGGGACTAACGAATGCCATGGCTGGATGGGCGTTAAGTATCAGGCATTCCCTGGTGACAGCGACAACCAGATCATCGTGCATGTGCGAATGCTCGATAAAGAAAACGCGCTGCAGCAGGAAGCGCTCGGCATCGTTGGCGTGAACTTGCTCTATGCTGCGTTCTTTCTCCACCATGCGCCGAATCAGATGCTTGAGTCCTTGCTCGATAACCTGAGCACAGAACGGCTCGAGATCGACATGATCGACTTCTCCGGCATTGAGTTCCGCCGCGTGGACAATCGCGTGATGAGCCTCAAGCTGGTGCAGCTGGGTTTGAGTGGCGCAGCGATGTTTGGCCCGGAGGGCGAAGTGCTGCAGCCTTCTGAGGTGTTGCGCAAGAAGCCAATTCTGGTGGAGCGCGGCAGCTTCAGGCCAGTCACCAAAGTGAACATCGACATGATCGAGAGCGCCCGCGAACAATTCGCGCAAGAGCCGGAGGTGAAGGGCGATCAGGTAGTTGAACTCATGGAGATCACCATGAGGAACCTGCTTTCCGGCGGAGACATCGACCTGCGGGACTTTCTGGCGCGGGCAGATCTGCTCTCAACTGCGGGCAAGACCGTGCTCATTTCTGACTACTTCGAGTATTACCGGCTTGCGGCCTATCTGGGCCGCTATACAAACGAACCCATTGCTGTGACCATGGGCGCCGCCAGCTTGAAGGATCTCTTTAGCGAGCAATACTACACGGGTCTCGAAGGCGGCATTCTCGAGGCGTTTGGCCGGTTGTTTACCCGGAATCTGCGGATATATGTGTATCCGCTGATGGAGCCGGATTCTGGCAAGATGATCACGGCCGAGACGATCGATATGCCTTCGGAATTGATCAATCTATATCGCCACTTGATGGAGCGCGGACGCATCCGTTCGCTCGACAACTACGACAAGAACGTGCTGCACATCTTCTCCCGCGACGTGCTGCGCCGCATCAAAGAACAAGACAGCTCGTGGGAAGTTATGGTGCCGCCGGAGATTGCAGAAACCATCAAAGCGAGGCGGTTCTTCGGCTACACACCGGATTGATGCACTTTCCCCCACTTCCCGTTGATGGATTGCTTGAACAAATGGCGGCCCAGATCCCCGCAGGCCTAGATCTTGAGCTGTTTTGGGATGGCATTTATGGTTGGCGGGTTGGGGAATATCGCATTCCCGATCCTGAGTTTGCTTCACGCACACCTGCCGATTTCGGAAAAAGAGCAGCCATTGTAGAGAAGTATTTTCGCGATGTGAATGACTACTGGTTTCACGTCTACAAGCCACAGGCTGGCGATGTGATTGCCGATGTGGGTGCGGGCCGCGGTGAAGATACCTTTGTGTTTTCTCGCTCCGTTGGGGATAGCGGACAAGTGTGGGCGATTGAACCCCACCCGGTTAGTTTTCTGGCTCTCAAAAAGCTCTGTGAGTGGAATAGCCTGAGTAATGTCCGTTGCATTCAGCGGGCGGCGATGTCGACGCGGCAATCCCTTGAAATCGAAACGATGCCGGTTTGGGAATCGAGCTACGTTAGCAGTGGCGGACCATCTGCAAATAGCTTTTCGATCGAAGGCGAACCATTTGATGAAATTGCGGCCAGAGAAGGCATTGGCGCGATTTCATTCCTGAAAATGAACATCGAGGGTGCCGAGCGGGAAGCGCTGCCCGGGTCCTGCAAAGTGCTTGAGCGTACTGCAAAAGTTTGTGTTGCGGCGCATGACTTCCGGGCAGAACGCGGCGAAGGCGAGGAATTTCGGACTCTGGGGATGGTGCGGCAGTTCTTGTCTGAAGCCGGCTTTGAGCTAACGACGCGCGACGACGACCCGCGGTACTACGTCCCGTCCCATGTGCATGGGGTGCGACGGTAAGCCCACATCCAGATTCCGGATCTGCGGTGTGACGAGCTTGTAGAGATAGGCGGTGGGGGTGCGAAGAACCAGCTCGTAGCCTCTCATGTCCCGAAAGGCCTCCAGGCGCAGCCTCACATTGGAGGGACCCAGCCCATCCACCAACCAACTGGGTTCGGTTTCGCGGAAGCGCCGCAGACGCTGCTCGCAGCCGAGGTTGGGCATGGGACGAAACTCGCGCAGGTGTCGGTCGGCGAAGATGCAATCGAGCGGTTGGCTTTCGAGAAATGGACTTCCGCCCTTGAGGCGTGTGAGCGCATTGATGTCAGGCCGATAGCCCCAAACAAACAAGGTGTCTTCGGGCTTCGATTGTTGCTGGATGTAGGAAGCAACAGTCCTACTATCGTGAAAGAGAGCGAGATCATCCCAGCGCTCATTGCCGAGGGCCAAAGTGAAGTTCCGCGGGGCAAAGCGAACCGCTGGAATCAGCAGCAAAGCGAGAATGGCAATGCGCCACCATTTCGGCAGTTGCTCAAGGCTGCGTCCCGCGAGAACCACGACGGGTACGAGAAGAAAGAAGAAGTAGCGCGGAAAGAATCGCAGGCCCATAGCCACGCTCACTAGTGAGAGTGCGAGCCAGGCGTAATTGCGCCAACCTAGCGTGCGCCAAGGCAAGAGCGCAGCGACCACGGCGGCAGATTGAAATCCCACCCAATTGCCGAAGCGGCGGAGGAACTCAGCGAACGGCTTGGCGACGAAAGTGTTTTCAGAATAGACACGGCCCCACCACCAAACTTGCTGCCAGTAGTTGGCACCGAACAGCGCATGTACGGGAAGCGTCGCGCCAAACCCAACCAAGATGCGCCAATTGGGGGCAAACAGGAATGTGATGGCAAGCAGGATCAGGGCCTTGGTGTGGATCAGAAGGGCGATGCCACAAGCCAGACCGGCGAGCCACGGACGGCCCGATTGCGCGAACCACACTGCAGCCAGATGCGGCGCAATGAGGAGTAGATCGGGTGCCAACGCCATGACAGCTGACGGGATGCCGAAGCTCAGATAAACAGCCAGCAACCAGGCTGCATACCAGCCACCGAGACGAGATGCCATCGCAGCACAGCCAGTTACGTAGAGCGCACCGGCTAACCGGAGAACCCAACCGTCGAGTGCTCCCCACAACAGATACACGGCAGCGCTCAATGGTGGCTTATCGAACCAGAAGTCAAAGTAAGGCAGCCTGCCATGCAACATCTGAATGGCGGCAGCCATTGGATAGGCTTCTTCAATCCAAAGAATTCGCACGTGGGAAAGCCTGACGAGAAATGCGAAGGCGAAAATCCAGACCAGTTGCCTAGGCACGCTTCTTGCCGGCTTTGGAGTTTGCGTCCCGGTGTTGGACGCGGATGGGAAAACCGGTGCTCTTGAGCCGTTTCCCGATTTCTTCGGCGATCATGACGCTGCGGTGCTGGCCGCCTGTGCAGCCGAAGGCGATGGTGAGATAGCTCTTGCCTTCCTGCACATAGTGGGGAAGCAGATAGGAAAGCAAGTCTGTCACCCGAGTCAAGAATTCCTGTGTCTGTGGAAAGCTTCGAATATATCGAGCAACTCGCGGGTTCTTACCGGTGAGGGGTTTGAACTCCGGAATGTAATTGGGGTTGGGAAGGAAGCGGACGTCGAAGACGAGGTCGGCGTCCTGCTGGATCCCGTGGCGAAAGCCGAAGCTGGATACGTGGATTGCGACGCGCTCGTCTTTTCCGTTGGTGGCGAAACGTTCTTCGATCAGCTTGCGCAGCTCATGTACATTCAGCTGCGAGGTGTTCACAACAACAGTGGCGAGCCCGCGCAGCTCTTCGAGCAACTGGCGCTCCGCCTGCACGTTTTTGATCACCGATCGGCTTTGGCCGAGCGGATGAGGACGCCGCGTCTCTGAAAAACGGCGGAGCAGTGCAGAATCGTCTGCCTCAAGAAAGATCAGCTTGGTGGGGATCTTCGATGAGACCTCGCGATAGAGCGAAGGGAAGCGCGCTAGCGTTTCCCCTTCGCGAACATCCACTACCAGAGCCGCCCGACGAATGTTCGGAGCATCCTTGGTGAGCTCAGCGAACTTGGGGAACAAGTCGATGGGCAAATTGTCGACTGCGTAATAACCCAGGTCCTCGACGCACTTGAGCACTGTACCTTTGCCCGAGCCACTCAGGCCCGTGATTATGACCAGTTCAGCTTGAGTGGCCCCGAGAATCATCAGCGAGCTTCAATTAAATCAAATTGCCCGTCGTCGCGTCGAACCAAAACGTGAATGACGCCGGAACCGATCTGCTCGAAAACCAGATAGGCGCTGGCTGGCTTGATGGCCAAAGGAGCTTCTTCGATAGAGATAGGCTTGGATGTGCGCTGCACGCGGGTCGGCTTCAGGGCCTTGGACTTGGCGGGCGCAACAAACTTCTCGCCACTCGGAATCGGAGCCTTCTTGCCATTAATGCCGACGCCGTGGCGCTTGCTGTCGATCCACTTGTCGTGCAGCTTCTGCATTTGCTTTTCGAGTTTGTCGATGGCGGCCAGGAGGGCGAAGAATTGGTCCTTGTGCGTGGCCATGCCGGCGGCAAGGTGACCATAGTAAGTCATCGTGACTTCGGCCTTTTGCGTGTGGCGCTGGCTGTTCAGCATGACATGCGCTTCACGCTCGCCTTTATGGTCAACCAGCTTGCCGAGCTTGGCAAAGTGGTTGTCCAGGTTCTTCTTCTGTTCTTTAGTGAGTTCCACCAGTTTTCCGGTGTAGTGAATTTTCATGGGGGATAAATGACTCTTACTTCTTCACGCGACGCTGATGCGTCGAGGGAATCTTCATGTCTTCCCGGTACTTGGCGACAGTGCGCCGAGTAACCGAAATGCCGTCCTCATTGAGTCGGGCTGTAATCTGATCGTCTGTGAGAGGGTGAGCAGAATCCTCGTCTTCTATCATCTTTTTCACTTTGCGTTTGAGCACCAGCAGGGAAGTGCCGGCCCCCGCAGGACCCTGAACCGCTTCAGAGAAAAAGAAGCGAAGCTCAAACACTCCTTGCGGCGTGTGAACATACTTGCCCGCCACCGCACGGCTCACTGTCGAAGGATGCACACCAATCTCTTCGGCCAAATCTTTGATCATCATCGGCTGAATCTGATCGATGCCATCTTCGAGAAACTCGCGCTGGCGTTCGACAACGCACTGACAAACTTTCAAAATGGTCTGACGGCGCTGCTCGATATTCTTCATCAGCATGAGGGCGCTCGAGTATCGCTCGCGAATGTAGTTACGGACTTCCTTTTCGGGAGCCTGATCTTTGTCGAGCATGCGGCGGTAACCGGGGTTGAGGCGAATCTGTGGCAGATCCTCATCGTTTAACTGAATCAGATAGTCTTCACCGTCCTTGTAGATGTAGACGTCCGGCTCCACTGTTTGTGCCGCTTGGCTTGAGTAGCGCAGACCGGGTTGAGGATCGAGCTTGCGAATCACATTGAGGGCGATTTCGATGTGTTCCAGCGGTCGGCCGAGCACCTTGGCAAGTTCCTTAAACTCTTTGCGCTCGATGAGCCGCATGTGATCGTGGATGATCTGCCAGGCAACGCCACCCTTTGCCCCACGGCTCTTTAACTGCAACAACAGGCACTCGCGCAAGTCGCGGGCGCCAATCCCGGAGGGATCGAGACTGTGGACGATCTCAAGGCCGTCCTCCATGTCGTCGAAGGTGAGATTTTCGTCTCTAGCCATGTCCTCGAGGGTCTCGAGCAGGTAGCCGTATTCATTCAAGTTCCCGATGATGGCTTCGGCGGCCTGCCGCTCGCGGTCGTTCATCATGATCAAGCTCAACTGAGAGTTCAGGTGGCTTGAGAGAGTTACCGGCGAGGAAAGAAAGGTTTCAAAGGATGGCTTTTCTGTGTTCTCTCCAGCCGGCGTCTTGTGTCCGGGGTCGAGGTATTCGTCGAAGTAACTGCCGAAATCAATTTCGTCGAATGGGTCGGCGGCTTTCGGGGGCTCGGCAGGATCTACAGAAGCTTCTGCCGTGTACTCGGCTGGCGCTTCAATCTCGCCTTCGCCTTCGTACGATATGGCCGGGGCCGACTCGAGCATTTCCATCACGGCCTGGTCACCCGGTTCCGACATCCGTTCGGCTTCAAGGAGGTTTTGAACCTCCTGGGGAGTTAGCTCTTCACCGTCTTCACTCTCGTCCAGGAACGGGTTGGCGACGATCTCCTGGCTGATCATCTCTTTGAGCTCCAGGCGGTTCAACTGGAGGACTGTGACCAACTGCACGAGGCCAGGGGTCAGCGTCTGCTTTTGCGAAACTTGAAGTCCTAAGCGCGGCGAAAGCATCGTTTCGCATTCAGGATAGCAACTGAGTTCACAGATCAGGCTGTAGACTCGACGAGTCAGTCATGCTGCGCACCATCTGGTTGGGCAGGGCACCCGCTGGGCTGCGTGGAATATGTCACCAGGCCTGGCAGCCGGTTTTCCATCGTCGCGCCAAAGCCAAAAATGAGCCCGGCAATCTAATCTAGGCAATGAATCAGATTTCGAAAATGAAAGATCCGGATGGCATGGAGTTTTTGCTTTGAGCATTCGAGCTGGATCGCTCCTCACCAGAAGTCTCGCAAGCCCATCGCCATCGCAGAGAAATTGTTGTGTTCAATGCATCCAGAACTCGCTGTGGCCTGAAATAATTTGGCCAGTCTCTTGAATGAGACTGGCCGCAAAATGAGAATCGATCTAGCTTTACGAAAAGGCCCTGAAAATCTTCGAAAAGACCCTGGCGCCCAATCATCCAAAGCTTCTTTTGGTGAGGGAAAACCTCGAAACCACTAAGAGTAGCAGCGCACCTCGAAAATCCTCGCCTCGTCGATACCGTTGGTGGCTGTGACGAGAATACGGACTGCCTCGGCTTCGACGGAATCGAAGCGGACGCGATTGAGGCGCTGGTAATTGCCCTTAACCGTTGCGACGGTGACGAAGTCGGCTGAGCCAGGCTTGCGTACCTGGACCTCATAATCCTGCACCGTTTCTGCCTGTGCCTGTCTGGGCGCATCGTTCCGCCAGTATGTGGGGTTCGCGGTGAGGAAGAGCTGCTTCATGAAGCCAGTGTCGAAGGTGAGCTGCACTTGGCTTACCTTGCGGGGCTTATCCCACTTGAGGTCGAGCCAGGCACCCTTCTCGGTCATCGCAGCTGCCCAGTGATGAATTGGGCCTTTGGGTATGTCGCGTGTGATCCCATCGATCACCAACGGCGCAACCGCCTCGCCCACATTGCCGGAACTGCTGATGGTGGCCTTGGGAGCCAGATCCGTGGGGTCCTCGTTGCGAAGTAGTTCGCCCGGTTTGCCCTTGATCGTTTGGTCGTCGCGAATCAGGCGTTGTTGTAGCGTTGCCACCAATTGACGGTCTTCCGCGACCTGGCGCGGCAGCCGGTTCTTCTCAACGCAGAGAGCGGCCGCAGTTCCGACAGCCTGGCCGATCGTGCCGCAGGTCGCCATGACGCGGGTCGAAGTGAAGGCAGTGTGCGTGGCGCTGATGTTGCGTCCAGCCATCATCAGGTTCGAAATCGTTTTCGAGTAACAACTGCGCAGCGGGATTGGGTAAACCTCGGGCGTCTTCAAAACCGTGTTGGGGGGCAGATCAGCCCGGTCGAAGCCACCGGGCGGGTGATCGTCCATCGGCCAGCCACCCATTGCCACGGAGTCGTAAAAGCTGCCGCTCATGAGGTCTTGCTGGGTGAGCGTGTGATCGCCGATCAGGCGGCGGGATCCACGTTTGCCCGGCATCATCCCGATCCAATCGAGGCCGTAATTGGCACTGTTGGTGTGGTTGCCGCTGTTCTTGATGTAGTCCCAAACGCCCATGACGATCGAGAGGAGCTCGTAGCGGATCAACTCGTTATCGCGAATCGTGTCCTTGTTGCCGCCCCACTCGATCCACCAATAGCCGTAATCCCACTGATCCACCTTGCGGAAGCGCAATGTGTCCTTGGTCACCTTGCGAGCCCAGCTTGGGGCCTTAAAGGACATCGGTTTGCCGTAGAGCCTTGTGGTGAAGAGAATCGAGCTACCTAACGTTTCGTTGTCTGTTTTTTCGGGCGCAAGGCTTTCGCCGAATTCTGCTCGAGCTTCGCGGCCGGTGCGGAAACTGGCGCCGCTCTCGAGAGCCAGGCGCGAATCGCCCGTCGAATCTACAAAGACCTTCGCCTTCACGCGATACAGCAGCTCGCTCTTGTCGCAGCGGGCCATGACTTCAGTGATGCGGTCGCCGTTGACGGTTGTCTTGTAGACAACGGTTTCGAGCAGGAGCGTAATGTTCGGTTCGCTGACGACCTTGTCGTAAAGGATGAAGTCCCACATCTCCCAGCAGCGTTGCGGGTTGTTGACGGCGTCTTCGATCCGAAGTTCTTCCATCAGACCGCTCTCGCGCCAGCCGGGGCGTCCTCGATGCGAGTCCGCACCGACGATGTGCATCTTCACTTCGCTGGAAGAGTTTCCGCCAAGGCGCGATCGATCTTGCACCAGAACGACCTTGGAACCATGTCTGGCGGCAGAGATTGCAGCGCAAACGCCGGCTACGCCGCCGCCGGCGATAAAGACGTCACAACTGAGGTCTACCAGCGACATGTGCGGCTCATTGAAGGCGCGGGCGTTGGTAGTGTCTTTGTTCGGTGGAGCGATGCGGTCAAATTGACGGCGCATCTCTGGGGTGATGTTTGTGGACTGGGCTGCGGGAAGTTGGTCGGCTAAGACCACGAGGCTGTAGCTGGTGAGGAGGTCGCGGCGGCGCATATCGTTACTCCGAGAAATTATTTCAGATTTCTGTCCCGTTGTACATCGCCTCGACCCATTTCCCATATCCGTTGTAAGGCAGTGTGGCGACTCGGTCCATATTCGGGATCAGCTGTTCGACGGCCTGGCTCCAGCGAGGATGCGGTTTTGCCGGGTTCACGTTGGCGAAGAATCCGTATTCGCTGGGCACGGCTGTATTCCAGAAGGTATCCGGCTTACGCTCGACCAGCTCGATACGCACGATGGCCTTGGCGCTCTTGAAGCCGTACTTCCACGGCAAGGCGATGCGCAGGGGAGCGCCATTCTGATTCGGCAAGGGCTTGCCGTAAATGCCCGTCACCATAAAGGCCAGCGGATTCATCGCCTCGTCGATGCGAAGCCCTTCGTAGTAGGGCCAGGGATAATTGCCCGAAAAGCGAATCCCGGGCATTTCTTCAGGGCGATTCACTGAAATGAAGCGAACGAACTTGACCTTGGAGGTTGGCTCCACCTGTTTCAGCAACTCGGCCAGAGGAAACCCTGTCCACGGCACCGCCATCGCCCAGGCCTCGACGCAGCGATGGCGATAGAGGCGCTCTTCGATCGGCATGGATTTTTCAAGGTCCTCGATCGACCATTTGGTGGGTTTCGCGCAATGCCCTTTGATCTCGAGTGTCCATGGTCTTGGCTTGAAGTCCTTTGCCAAATCTTTGATCTGCTGTTTGTTGGTGGAGAACTCGTAGTAGTTGTTGTGACCGGTGGCGGCCCATTCTGGAGTGAGGGCCCTATCGAGTGTGAAATCCGGATTCCGATTCGCTGCAGGAAGGATGGAGGGGATCATCGCGACTGCCAACAACTGCCGTCGATTCCAGTAGGTAGATTCGGGTGTCGCAGCCCTTTCGGGGAGTTGCCAAGCCTGGGGAAATCGCAAGAGCATGGGGAAGACCTCAAGCACTATGCTACGATGCCAGTATTAGGCCACAGCGCGGAGAGATGCCTGAGTGGTCGAAAGGAGCGGTTTGCTAAACCGTCGTAGTGCCTTAAAGCGCTACCGAGGGTTCGAATCCCTCTCTCTCCGCCATTCCCCCTCCTGTATACTCTCCGCAGGATCCAATCCATGCGAAACGTTTCTCTGATCGTGGGAGCAACGCCTCTTCGGTACGCCTATACTTGGGCCTATCCGAATGGCGAAACCCTCGGCCTTTTCATCACTCCCGTCTATCAAATCGAGATCCACGGCAAACGGGCGGACGGCACTTCGGCTTCGAAGTTTTATGAAGCACTTCGATTTGGGGTCCATTGCACGGACGGGAAGACCGCCCAGGTTGTCGGGCTAGCCAAGTATCAACAGCACAGGATCAAGTCGTGGATTCCCACGTACACCGTGCACAGCGCGGTGTCCACTGAAAACGGGGCGTGGCAGGTTTACAAGGATTTTCTGATCCACGATGGCCCGGACAATCTAAAGACCGATGTTTACGCCACCATCGGATGCATCGAGATCGTGGGCGTCCCAAGGGTTCACGCGGTTTAACGACCACATCATTGAGTTCTCCGGCCCGAAAGCCACCACGCGGGACGAGCAACTGGTGGAGATCGGCAAGGCCCGCAACATTGTCATCACCTACCAGCAGGCCGTCAGGCCGCTTCTACGCAGAGCGGCGGTGAAGGGCAAATGATCGTGATCAGGCACCTCATGGCCGTCTTGCTGGCGCTGGCGACCTGCGCCTGTGGCGGCGAGCCTGAGTTGGCTCGCGTCTGCGGCACTGTCGAAGCGAAGTTTCGCTCGGCCACAAAGGGAGCCGCCATCGAGACGAAGTCTGGCATCGCGGCTGAGATTTGGCGAGCTCAATCGGTGAATCCTCTCACGGCCGCCGTGGCATCGGAAGGCCGCAACTGGATCGCCACTCGAGAAAGCAGGGACCAACTGAGCGCAGTCGCCCTTAAATACAAAGACGAACCCTCGGCCTCGACGGTTGCCTCGAAACTTGGCGCTCAGGGCCAGGCACTCAAAGGCAGCAAGATCCTCACGCGGTTTCGAGTTGTGTCGAAGGGGAAGACAGTGCTCATCCTGTTTACCGAGAGCGCTCTTTCTGAGCCAGCCCTCAGCGTGATCCAGCAATTGAGCCCGAGCTGGATCGGCGGAAGCTAGTCGTCTTCCACAACCTCGAGGCTCATATCGCGATCGAGCCAATCGGGACGCTTCAGAACCTCGCGTGGGCGCGAGCCATCGGGAGGTCCGATGATGCCTTCTTTCTGCATGCGATCGAGAATGCGTGCCGCTCGGCCGTAACCGAGGCGCAGGCGGCGTTGGAGAATCGAGGTGGAAGCTTTGCCCATCTCGCAAACTACTTTGACGGCGTCGCCATACATCGGATCGGCGTCGCCTTCGAGAGCATCTTCTTCCGTTGGTTCGTCGCCATCCTCGCTGGGAGGCGCGACGAGGAAGCTCTGGTCGTATTCCGGCTTGGCTTGCTTCTTCCAGAACTCCACCACTTCGTTGATCTCAGTCTCGCCGACATAAGCTCCATGCAGACGATGCAGCCTTGAGCTTGCCGGCGGCAGAAAGAGCATGTCGCCTTTGCCCAGCAGGTGCTCGGCACCCATCGAATCGAGAATGGTGCGTGAATCGACGCGCGTGGTGACGCGGAAGCTCATACGAGCGGGGAAGTTCGCTTTGATGACACCCGTGATAACGTCCACCGACGGACGCTGCGTGGCGAGCACGAGGTGCATACCAACGGCGCGCGCCATTTGCGCGAGACGGGCCACGGATGTTTCGACGTTGTTGCGCTCGAGCATCATCAAGTCGGCCAGCTCGTCGATGATGATTAGAATGTAGGGCAGCGGCCGCATGTCTTCTTCGAGCAAGGTCTCTGGCCCCTCGTCGTCGAACAGGCTGCGCGGCTCGTTGGCGGCCTGGCGCATCTTGCGGTTGAATTGATCGATGTTGCGCACCCCGCGCGAGGCGAGCAGCTTGTAGCGCCGCTCCATTTCAAGCACAGCGTTGCGAAGGGCGTTTGAAGCCTTCTTCGGATCTGTGATGACGGGCGTGAGAAGGTGCGGAATGTCTTCGTAAATGCCGAGTTCGACGCGCTTGGGGTCCACCATGATCATGCGAACTTCATCCGGCGTGGACTTGTAAAGCACGCTCATGATCATGGAGTTCAGCATGACGGATTTGCCAGAACCCGTAGAACCTGCGACCAGCAGGTGAGGCATCGTGTCGAGCGTGAAGATCTTGATGCGCCCATTGATGTCCTTGCCAAGCGACATCGTCAGGCGAGAAGCGGAACTCTGAAAATCATCGCCTTCCAGAATTTCGCGCAAAGCAATCACTTCACTGTTGCGGTTGGGCACCTCGATGCCAATGGTGGGCTTGCCGGGAATGCGCTCGATCAGAATCGATTCCGCCTGCAGGCCGAGGCAGAGGTCTTCAGTGAGGTTGGTGATCTTCGAGTACTTGATCCCCGCCTCGGGTTTGAATTCGAAGGTGGTGACCACGGGGCCGGGGTTGATCTGAACCACGTTGCCAAGAACGCCGAATTCTTCGAAGCGTTCTTTGATGCGAGAGGCGGTGTCGCGAAGCTCCTGAGAGTCAAAAACGTTGCGGGCCTGCGGCTCCTTCAACATGCCTGTCGGCGGCAGTTTGTAGAGATTAGGAGTTGGGGCCTGGCTCGCTCGAGACTTCTGAACTGGTGCTGGGGGCGGAGCTGGCTCGGGTGGCGCGGGAATCTCCTCGAGAGTTTTGATGGGGATGTATCCGTCGTCGCTGCCGGTCTCCTGAGCCTCGGCGGGCTCCGCTTCATAGGCTGGCATCGAGGACACAACGGTTTTGGTCTCCCACGGGGGCAGATCAAGCCCTTCCTCTTCGCTTCGCTTGGGAGGCGTGCGGCGGCGGGAGACGATCGGAGGGACGGCGTCGGTTTCCGCTTTGGCCGGCTTCGCCTTGGCCGGGCTCATCTTGAATTTAGGCAGGGAAGGGAGCTTGAAGCCCTTGAGAGCTTTCGCGATAGCCTTAAGGATGGCAGTTGGGATCGCGATCCATTCGAGCAGGATCGCGATCGAGAAAGTAGAAATCAGGTAGAGCGAAACCACGAGAACCGTGGCGGTTAACAGCGCTGCACCGGTGAAATTGAAATAGAAGACCAGGAGGTCGGCGAGGATCATGCCGAACAATCCTCCGGCAGGGATGGCGCCGGAGAATGCTCTTGCCCCTGGAGCGAGAGAAAAGCTGGTGCAGGCCCCAAGGACAAACAGAAGGGCACCGCCAATCTTGATGCCAGCGGCCTCGATTGGCTTTGATTGCATCCACTTCCAGGCCAGCAACAGGATCAACGCTGGGATGACGAAGCTTGAAAGGCCAAAGAGCTGAAAGCAGACGTCGCTGAGGTGAGATCCAAACCGACCCATCAAATTTGAAGGCCGCACCACGCTGGTAGCAGTATTCCAACTCGGATCAATCGCCGAGTAGGAGATCAGGCTGAGCATGATCGAAAGACCTGAAAAAAGGAATAGAAAAGAGAGCACCTCGTTGAGGCGCTGGTGGGTGGTTGGACCTAATAGCTTCATCCGCGTGAGCGGACAAATGCCAGAGCGATCACTATTATGCCAAAAATGATGCGGTACGCAATGAAGGGGGCCAGACCATGCTTCCGAATCACCTTGAGGAAGAAGGCGATAACGGCGATGCCGACCAATGCGCTGCCGGCGATTCCAACCAGAAACGGAGCGAGCATGCCTTCACTCAAGCCATGCTTCGAGAGATCGTAGACAGACTTCAAGCCTGAGGCCGCCACAATCGGGGTGGAGAGCAGAAATGAAAACCGTGCCGCGGCGGAATGTGTAAGGCCTCTAAACAGACCCGTTGAAATCGTGATGCCGCTCCTGGATGTGCCGGGCACCAGTGCAAGTGCTTGCGAGGTGCCGATCAGTAGGGTGTCGGCGACTGTGAGTTCGCCGATATGTTTGACACGTTTGGTCACACGCTCGGCTACCCAAAGCAACAGGCCAATCAGAATTAGCATCGTGCCCATCACAAAGGGGCTGCGCAGAGTCGTCTCGATCTGATCTTTGAACTTGAGGCCGATCAAACCCGCTGGCAAAGAGGCGAGCACAAGATACCAGAACAGCTTGGGGCACTGGCGCAACTCTTCGTCCTTGCCATAGGAAATCCCAACTGCCTGGGCCGCAATTTGAAGCCAGTCTTTGAAGAAATAGACGAGCACTGCAACCAAGGTGCCGATATGCAGAGCGATGTCGAAATCGAGCCCCTGATCGGGCCAGCCCAGCAGCCAGGGAACCAGAAACAGGTGTGCGGAGCTACTGATTGGTAAAAACTCGGTGAATCCTTGTACAATCGCGAGAACGATTGCCTGATGGAGGGGCATAATGAGTATTGTAAGGGCCTGTTTGCTGCTCTCTATCGAAAACAACTGAATGCCAAGCACAAAAATCGTTGCCACTTTGGGTCCTGCCACCGACTCACCTGAGATGATCCGGAAATTGCTCGAAGCGGGCGTAGATATCTTCCGCCTGAATGCGAGCCACGGGCAGAAGGATGAACACGTTCGCCGCATTCAGATTGTGCGCGAAACCAGCAAAGCTATGGGGATCCACACAGGCCTGCTATTGGACCTGCAAGGCCCCAAGATCCGTCTGGGTGAGTTTGAGAATGGGGGATGCACCGTCCAAAACGGGGATAGCTTCACCATCACTACCGAACAGTTGATCGGAAATTCGAAAATCGCCTCCACGAGTTATGCCGAGTTTGCCCGCGATGTGAAGCCCGGCAATACTGTGTTGGTGGCGGACGGAGCGGTAAAGCTTCGCGTCACCTCTACTGACGGAGTAGCCGCACGTTGCGAAGTGGTGATTGGTGGAGTTTTGAGCAATCGCAAAGGCATCAATTTGCCTGGCCTTGCCGTCAGTACGCCCTCACTAACGCGCAAAGATAAGGCTGATCTTCAGTTTGGGCTGGACGAGAAGGTAGACTACATCGCACTCAGTTTTGTACGCCAACCCAGCGATGTGCTTCGTTTGAAGCTTTATCTCGAAGAGCGTGAATCGAAGGCTCAAGTGATTGCCAAGATCGAAAAACCTGAGGCCGTGGAAAACCTGAACGCGATTTTGGCAGAGAGCGACGGCGTGATGGTGGCTCGTGGAGACCTGGGCGTCGAGATGGCAATTGAAAAGGTGCCCGCCATTCAAAAGACCATCATTCAGCGCGCCCGCAGCATGGGCAAGTTTGTCATCACCGCGACGCAGATGCTCGAGAGCATGATTGAGAACGCGGTGCCGACACGAGCTGAAGTGAGCGATATCGCCAACGCGATTTACGATGGCACCGATGCTGTGATGTTGTCAGCGGAAACTTCCACAGGTAAATTTCCCGTTGAGGCTGCAAGCGTGATGGATCGCATTGCTGGCGAGACGGAAGCGAATCTGCGCTATCGCGGATATCAGGAACTGCCACCGCTGGCCAACCCATCCCACGCCGAGATCATCGCCGATTCTGCTTACCGGGCAGGGCGCTACCTGGGCGTAGCAGCGATCGTTGTGTTTACTGCCAGCGGGGGTACAGCTCGTTTGATCAGTCGATTCCGTCCTCCTGTGCCGATCTATGCATTTACTCCGAACGAGGATTGCGCCCGGCAGCTATCGATGATCTATGGTGTAAATCCGATTGTTGTTCCCAACGTTGGGTCCACCGACGAGATGCTCGTGCAGATGGATCAGTTGTTACAACAGTTGGGACACATCAAACCCAATGACCAGGTTGTGTTTGTCAGCGGGCAGCCCATCGGGCAGGTGAGAAGCACGAATATGTTGAAGCTCCACCGAGCGGTGGAATGGCCTAAGGCCTGACCAGGATCTTCTTCAGCGCCACATTCAACGCGGCATCGAACGCCCGCACCGTGACAATGCCTTCGCCTGGAGGCAGCATGATCGCCGTCCGCGCTTTTTCCTCTCGCGAATCAAAGATGCCATCTTCGGCATCCACGACAATCCAGCGTCCGGCATTGATCGAATACTCGATCCGTCGGATCGAAGAGGCCGCATCACTACATTCGATGATCAAGTTGCCTTCGCGAACGGCTGCGTCGAGCTTTGGCGGTGTTTGATCCAGAAGCACGGGAACACTGGTGAAGCTGGCAGACTTGCTGGTTTGAGAAGAATTCGACAGCGTATCGCTTGCTGTCACGCGAAACAGATAGCGTCCGTCGGCGAGGGTATCAGCGTCCAAAGAATGGTTGGTTTCTGTGAGTTCATTCTTGAGAAGCTTCCATTCTGTTTCGTCCTCTGCGCGAAAGTGGAGGCTGTATTGCAGCGTGTCGCTATCGGAGTCTTCGGCAACCCAACTCAACATCAATTGACGCCCGGCGGGACGCGTAGCCAGCAGCGAGGCAGTACCGGCGCTGCTGCTGGAGGCTTCACCGGTATCGGTGATCGTAAGCGTGTAGGTGGAACTTGCCGCTACTGCTGCCTGCGGCTTCGGAGCATTGCTTGGAACCATTGCCAGCACAGCTGTGACTGACTTGAGAATGGGTGGTTGATTGCGGGGTAGATAATTTAAGGTTGCCGAACGCAACTTGAAATCGCGATCAGCCTTCATGCGCCACTGTGCATAACGTGCCGCCGGGCTTTGGAGGTTCGTCCCTTTGAGTGGCTGCCATTCGCTCCACGTCGCGTCCGGCTTTGCCGAGTTTCCACTGCGGGTTTCGATGCGAAGCTCTCCGCTTGCATTCAGTTGCAGTGCGCCCCATAGAGCGATGTTCGATGCCTCATGCACCGGGGACTCGTATTCATAGGGCGGTGCGGCAGAAGCGCTAACCTCCAGCAGCTTGGGGCTTGTGGTGACTGCAGCCAACCAACCGGTAGAAGTTGCCACCAGCCGCCCGATTTCAGACTCGCCAGTTTCGAGAAGCAAAGTCGCAGAGCGGTCCTCTTCGAGCCGGTAGATGCGTCCCATTCGGTCGGAGGACAAATACAGCTTGCCCTCGCGCTCTGCGAGGTCGTACAAGCTTTCCTCTTTAGTGACATAGAGGCTATCGACGGTTAGATCGGTGTTCAGGCGATAAACAGCCGATCGATCCAGACCGGGGACATCCATGGTGGTCGCGGCGGTAGCAGCGGGAGCTGCTTGAGGTGCCTGCGCAGGTGGAGTTGCTTTCGGCTTGAGGTCAATACCTGCCTGCGCTTCTTCAGTAACGGTGATTGTAGTTGTGACTTGAGGTACGCCGCTGGTTGCCGCACCGCTGGCGGGTTGCGCAAGATTCTCAGTTCGCTTGGCCGCCGCGCCTCCCATGGCCAAAAACAAGATCTGGCCTTCGCTCAACGGAGTTACCGTGCGGATTTCCGTGAAGGGTGCGTCGAAAAGTACCTGCGCTTTACCTTTGGCGGGGATTCGATAGAGGATTCCGTTTGGGTCGGAGCCGGCAAGGAGTGAACCCTTCGAGTCAAAGGCCAGGGCTGTGACGTTCGATTGGCCCGTTTCGTAATAAACCTCACTTACGGTGGGCGAGAGCCGGAAGATTCTTCCATCGTCGGCTCCAGCAAAAACGCCTTCACGATTTACCGCCAACGACCAAAGGAACTTGGCTCCGGTCTGCCCATAGAGCTTTGGGCCTTCCGCCGTGATGCGGTACACGTTGCCACCGGGAGAACCTGCGGCAAAGATCTCGCCGTTTGGGCTGGCGGAGAGCGCAAACACATGTGGCTCAGGCAAAGTTGCAGCCAGCTCAAGCGACTTGGCGTTTGGCTTGCGACGGTAGATGCGACCTTTGGGCCCGGTGCCCAGATAAACCGTCCCATCGCTAGTGGAGGTCATCGACCAAAGCGACACCTCACCCAGGGGCAGGGAAATCCCGATTGCAGGACCGGGCTGCAAAACGCCTTCGCGGCTGAGCGAAACACCTTTCAGCTTGCCCTTGCTCCAGTCGCTGTACTGCGATAGTTCCCAGGTTGCAGGCCCAGCGGCAATCAACAGTGACCCAACGATTGAAAGAGTGAACCAACGCTTCATTTTTCGATTTCCAAAGTCAGTGTCTTCGAACCAGACACGATCCCTTCTTTGAGCCGCGTTTCCTGATCGAGAACGCGAGATTGATAAGTGGGTAGATAGCTGCCCGGACTTTTCTGCAGCACGGCGGCTATGGATGGTGGCAGGTTCGATAGCTCGCGCCCTGCCGTTTGAAAGCCGGGGCTGGATCGGAATGCTCGCACGTAATAGGCGTTGGCAGGGTGAAGCTTTGCAAGGGTTTCAGCGAGGTCTTCGCTGGATCGGGAGACGGGTCCACCGGGTTGATAGAAAGATCTGAAATCGAGCAGGTTGGTTGTGAAGGAATCAGAGACGGTGATGGTTAGGGTTTCGCCTGCTGGCAGCCAGGATGGAATGGTGAAGGGATGCTCAAAGACTCTCTCAGCGCCATTCGGGCTGGAGAGCTGGGTGCGAATCGTCAACTGATCGCCTGGCTTTGCGGTGCGCCTGGAGAGCGAAACGGTTTCGATGACCCATTGCTCGCGGCTGGTTTGCGTGTCGATTTCAAAGTCGAGCGCTTCCGGTAGCAAAGTGTCTTCGACGTGCTGCTGAAAGAAGGCAAGCGGGATTGCGGCTCCCAGCGAGGCTGCAATGGGCAGGTTGTTGTCGCCGGCATAACGTCCGCTGATTTCCAGAGGCTTCTTCACCCCGGCGAATCGAACCGTCCCCTTAAGATCCACCGTGCCTGAGCCGGCGCTGCGAAAGTGATGATCGAGTGTCGAGAACAGTGCCATTTGGAGCAACAGCGGAGAAAGCAGGGCATGGCGCACCATTTCGAGTTTGTATTCCTGTTGCTGGCTGCCATTCCGGAATCGAATGCGTAAGGGAGCAAGCTTCGCCGTCCGGCCCAATTCACCCCGCACGGCCGCGTCGCCATCAAAGAGAATCGTTCCCATGGGGCTTAGCGACTGACTGATCTTGAATGGCATATTGACGTTGGCAAGTGGAGTGATGACTTCGGCTTTCGCGAAGGGAAACTCTACTTCGCCGCCGCCAAGAAAGCGGTGCCCAAAAGCGTAAACCTGATTGCCGTCGACATGAGTTACAGTGCCGTCTGCCCCTGCGCTCATATCGCCTCGGATCAGTTGTACTGAGATCATGTCGCCCGGCTGAAGCTTGCCTGGAATTCCGGCCCTGCTGCCTCCAGCCGATTGTTGCGGGGCAAATCCCATTTGCCGCCATTGGGGCGCGAAATATTCAAGCGCGCTCGGGGTCATACCTGCGAAGGAGATTGGAGTGAGAACGTTTGCCGGCCCAGTCGACTCAGTCTGTACACGGCTTGAGAAAAGGCTCGAAGAACCTAGGTGGATCGCCTCGGCTCGCAATTTGGGACTCGCCGCCTGGACCGCAAGCATTTCCCCGATTGGTCGAATGCCGGCAATGGGTTCCTTTGCAAAGGGAAAGGCGAAAGCAATCGCACCGACCAGTTTGCCTTCGACATAAACCGGGCTGCCGCTCATGCCCTGCATCACGCCGGTATGCTCAAGGCGCTCAGTGAGCAATCTGGCCAGGATGATGTTTTGCCCTGGGCCGCTATTTTGCATTACACCCAGGATGCGGAGCGGGAATTCTTCTGCGTTTTGACCCCGAAAGACGGTTCTTGCGACCCCGTTCATGTCCGGGCGAAGGCCGGAAACAGGCATGGTTGCCTGTTGCGCAGCGACGCTCAAAACACCGGCAATGAAACCAAAAAACAACCGCCGCATCCCATCAGTGTACTAAGGTGACAGTTACCTACGTCCTGTAACCAGCCACACTGTTGTACCTTGAGAAGAGGTGGAACAGAATGTTCTGCTGGATGTGGAGTCTATGGAAAGTCCAGTGCAAGCCAATTTGGAAGTAGTGAGCCCGCCGGAGAGCGTGGCTACTCCCAGCAAGAGTTCCCCGATATTGACCTGGGCGCCGTTAGCCTGGATTTCGGCCCTCATGTTGGTTTCGTTTTACCCTATGCTGGAGCGTCTGGTCAATCAGTGGATGAACGATGACGACATGGGACACGGGTTTTTCGTGCCAGCTGTTGCGGCTTACATCGCCTGGCAGCGAAAAGACGAGATCCTTTCGGCGGAGTGGTCCCGCAACTACCTTGGATTGGCCATAGTGCTCTATGCGTCGTTTCAATACATTCTTGGAACTTTAGCCGCAGAACTGTTCTTGACCCGAACCGCTATCGTCTTTTCTATTGCTGGTGCCGTGCTTTTTGCAGGGGGCAAACCCTTGATGAAGATTCTCGGCTTTCCGATCTTCTTACTCTTTTTTATGGTTCCGCTCCCCGCTGTGATCTACAACCAGATCACCTTCCCTCTACAGCTTTTCGCCAGCGGAGTTGCGGAGAAATCGCTCTTGTTGTTGGGTATCCCAGTCTTACGTGACGGGAATATTCTTGAGTTAGCTGAACACAAGTTGTCGGTTGTCGAAGCTTGCAGCGGTATCCGATCCCTGCTTTCATTGACGTTTCTATCCCTGGTATACGGTTTCTTCTTCGAATCCAAGGGCTGGCTTCGCGCCGTTCTCCTTTTTGCAACCATTCCAATCGCGATCGCAGCGAATGCTTTCCGGGTTTCAATGACCGGGGTGCTCTACGAATACAAGAGCGAATGGGCTGAAGGCTTCTTCCACACAGCCGAAGGCTGGGTAATCTTTATGTTTGCGCTGAGCATGTTGCTCACGTTCCACCGTTTCGCAATCTGGTTCTACGAAGGAATTCAAAATGCAAGAACTCAAGCGGCACAGCAGCCCACAGCTTAAATCCACCATTCTGATTCTGAGTCTCGTGCTCGTGGCGCAGGCCGTTGGGTATCAAACACTCACTAAGTCTGAGAAAGTTTCACCCGCAAGACCGCTAGTTCAATTGCCCGAGCAACTGGATTCTTGGATCAAAGTTCAGGAAGGCGTCGTGGATGCAGCGACGCAGGAAGTGCTAAAGGCCGACGATACCTTGAACCGGTCCTATTCAAGCTCCAAAATTGGTTATGGTGCAAACCTCTTTGTTGCGGCGTTTCGTTCGCAGCGCCATGGTGCCGTGCCCCACTCCCCCAAAAACTGCCTTCCCGGCAGCGGCTGGACTCCGCTCGTCAGTGACATTATCAATATCTCCCTGCCGAACCGTTCTAATCCCATCGAAGTAAACCGCTACATCATCCAGCGCGCAGATTCCAAGAGCCTGGTCCTCTACTGGTATCAAAGCAGGGAGAGAACAGTCGCCAGCGAATACAAGGCGAAGCTTTACACGATGCTCGATGCGGTGAAAGACAATCGAACCGACACCGCTCTGGTTCGGGTTGTCATCAGCCTCAACGGCAACGATTCCAATGACAAGGCACAAGCGGCTGCAGAAGACTTTATTCGTGCTTTCTTCGCACCTTTAAAGCAACATCTTCCGTCTTAAGGTTAGGTTTGATTTTTTGCCTCGATGATATACTCGCGGCAAATCAAACAGGCGAGGTCCATCGATGAGGATCACAAAGCAGATTATTACCTTCGCCTTGATTGGTGCGGCCTTCGCCACCGCGATGCAGGTTGGCGGAAGCGACAAAAGCAAGGCTGAAGACAAACAAAAGAAAACACAATCCACTCCTCCGCCTGCCCGCGTCAACATTGAACGGCGCGAAGGCAAGCCAGTTCGCCCCGACGAAAACGACGACACTCGCGGAGCCAGCCTCCGCATCGACACCAATCTTGTGTTGATTCCGGTATCCGTCACTGACCCGCTAAACCGGTTTGTCACCGGGCTCGAACGAGAAAACTTCAAGATCTTCGAAGATAAGGTTGAGCAGAGCATCGCGCAATTCGCCAGTGAAGATGCTCCGCTGTCTGTGGGACTTGTTTTTGACACCAGCAACAGCATGGGTGCGAAGCTGCAAAAGAGCCGGCAGGCGGCCGCACAGTTCTTCAAGACAGCCAATCCCGAAGATGAATTCTTCCTTGTCCAATTTAATGATCGTCCTGAAATGGTCGTGCCGTTTACCGGTAACACCGAGGAGATTCAGAACCGTCTTACCTTTACACAGGCCAAGGGGCGCACAGCGCTTCTGGACGGCATCTATCTGGCGATGAACTCGATGAAAAAGGCAAAGAATCCCCGCAAGGCAATTCTTGTAATCTCGGATGGTGGCGACAACTCGAGCCGCTACACCGAAAGTGAAATCAAGAATCTAGTCCGCGAGGCAGATGTTCAGCTTTACGCAATCGGCATCTTTGAGTCGATTGGCGCGAGAGGTCGCACGGCAGAGGAACTCTCCGGCCCTGGCCTCTTGAATGATCTTGCCGAGCAAACCGGTGGAAAGCACTTCTCTATCGAGAATGTAAACGAACTCCCTGATGTCGCTGCCAAAATTGGCATCGAGCTGCGAAACCAGTACCTGATCGGTTATTCTCCTAAGAACCAGGATCGTGACGGCAAATACCGTAAGGTCCAGGTAAAACTAGTCCAGCCAAGAGGCTTGCCACCGCTACGGCCCACTTGGCGGCAAGGATACTATGCCCCAATTCAATAGCCGCCGCTCCTTTTTGGCGGCGGCCTGTGCGTGTCCCGCACTCCTCGCTCAAGAGGATCCCGTCTTTCGTAGCGATACGCGCCTGGTTGTGTTGCACGCCACGGTTGTTGACAGTAAAGGAAAGATCGTAACGGATCTGCAGCGACCTGCGTTCAAGGTTTATGAAAACAACGTTGAGCAACCGCTGAAGATCTTCCGGCGAGAAGATGTTCCGATTTCGCTCGGTGTCATCGTTGATAACAGCGGCAGCATGCGGCTGAGGCGCAACAAGGTGGAATCAGCTGCGTTGCAGATGGTGAAGACCTCCAACCGCAACGATGAAGTGTTTGTCGTCAATTTCAACGACGACGCGTTTCTCGACGTGGATTTTACGGGCGACGTCAAGAAGATGGAAGAAGGATTGACTCGCATCGATGCGCGCGGCGGTACCGCAATGTACGATGCAATTTCGATGTCGATCGATCACCTCAAAGCAAAGGCCAAGCGCGACAAAAAGGTGTTGATGTTGATCACCGATGGCGCGGATACGGCCAGCAAGACTTCACTTGAAAAACTAATCTCTCAATCGCATACAACCGACGCTGTGATTTATGCGATCGCCCTGCTCGACGAAGAGATTCCCCGAGAGCTAAAGAAAGCCAAAAGGGCCTTAGAGACGATATCCAAGGCAACCGGTGGCTTGTGTTTCTTCCCGAAAACACTCGAAGAAGTAGACGCCTTGGCGCTTGAAGTTGCCAAAGACATCAGAAACCAGTATGTGATCGGATACACGCCAACAGTGCAAGAACTGGACGGCACATTCCGCTCCATTCGAGTGGCCGCCAACGGACCCAACAAACCCATGGTGCGCACCCGCAGCGGCTATTACGCGGGTAGTCCAAGAGCTGGCGCAAAGCCGAATAGCCTCGTACCTTAATGCTCGGATTTCTCTGGAAGTCATCTCGCGGATATCGCCTTCGGCCATGGGCCAGCCCATATTTGCGCTGGCGCATGGAAACATATTGGGGCATACACGCAGAAACGATCACATTCAAGGAGTTCTGGTCCTTCCTGTGGGTACACAGGGCCGAAATGTGGCGCTTCCTGCGGTGGGCCAGCCGGATGAGCTAAAGGTTCTGCGTCACTTTTGTGAGCGAGCGCGGTTGATCCGGGTTTAGACCCTTTTCGGTCGCAAGGTATCCGGCAAACAACTGCCCAGGAATGATGTACGGGATAGGTGTAAACAGCTCGGGAATTGCGACAGGAATGCGGATCGCGCGGCGCTTTGATTCGTAAGCGGCTTTGTTGCTCTTGTCGGTGACGAGCAGCGTTTCGTGCGTGGTCGCATCCACACGAGCGAGCAACTCCGAGATCGGGTTCCAGGTGACTCCCGAAGGCGCAAACACAAAAGCCGGAAAGTGCGGATCCACCATCGCGATCGGGCCATGCAGCAGGTCTGCACTTGAGAATCGCTCGGCGATCACGTAGCAGGTTTCCATCATCTTGAGGGCAAACTCGAATGCGTTCGCGTAGTTCAAGCCACGCCCTACAACAACTGCGTGCTGCATGAAACGGTAGCGGCCTGCGATTTCTGCGACCTGCGTTTCGAGCTTCAGAGCTTTAGCCGCCAGTTCTGGCAGTTTTTCGAGATCCTTCTGCGCCAGCTTGGCACCGAGAGCAAAGGCGAGCATGTACATCGCCATCAACTGACCTGTGTAGGTTTTCGTCGCGGCAACTGATTTCTCTTTGCCGGCGCGCACCAGAATGGTGGCGTGGCCGAGCTTGGCGAGCGTTGAATCGGGTTCGTTTGTGATGCCGAGGGTGAAAGCACCATTTTCCTTGGCCCTCTCGAGCACGATATTGGTGTCGGTGGATTCGCCCGATTGAGAAATTCCAACCACCAGTGTCTCTTCAAGGTCGGGCTTTGCCCCATAGAGCGTGTAGAGGCTTGGCGCCGCTAAAGACACGGGGATCCCAGTCATCAACTCAAGCAGATATCGTCCAAATTGCGCGGCGTTATCGCTGGTACCTCGTGCCGCCAGCACAATCAGGCGAGGTGGGAAAGCTTCAAACTGCTGCTTCAGCTTTTCAATACCCTTCCATTCCTGTTTGAGCGTCTTAGCGAGTGCCTCGGGTTGCTGACGAATCTCTTCGAGCATCTTCGACATGGAAAAAATGGCCTCCAGTAAGGGAGAAGGGGCGATCCAGTGTGAACCACTAGCCGCCCCTTCGCCGCGTCGTTCGGGAATATCCCTGGCTTTGGTACTTCTTTGTCCCCTTCTTGTCGAGGTACTTTCAGAATAGCATTGGCTCGACTCGCTTCCAATACCTTGAGAAGCGTTTGAGATCAACGTTCGCTGGGCAATCCACGAAGGGCTCTGCCGCGAGAACCTCAACTTTCACGGCTCGCTCCAGTGCTCGAACGTACTGAGCGAAGCGGGGATTGACGCTGCTAACAGTGACGATCTTCGAAGGACGTCGCGCCAACAATTTCTCAACAACTTTGCCCCGATCTATCTCTGCGGGAAGTTCAAGCAATGTCTCGTAGAGAAAAGCGATCCTCTTTAGCGTCCACTCTTCTTCGGCGATTTCCTCTTCGTCGAATACGAACAACGAAGGCACCTGCGGATACTTGGCAAAAGCCGGGTTGTTTGCCGTCAGGCAATCTGGATGAAGCCAGATGAGTTCGCTCATCGGAACAGCTTCGCCTCCAACTGTTCATAAGATCCTTCGAAATCACAACGGCCCCGCACCGGGCAATTCCGGCAGTACTTGCCCTTGGTGTACTTTTCAAGATTTTCACGATTGAAGAAATAGGGCTTATGCGCAAAAGTGCTCGCCACCCATTGCCAGGAGAGATTGTTTGAGGCCGGGTCGCCATCGAGAAGATGCGAAAGAAAGAACTTTGCTCCTGCTTGCCAGCGGACCCGGCGAAAGTGAACCAAGTAGGCTGCAAACCACATTCTCGAGTGGTTGTGCAGGTAACCAGTAGACTTAAGCTCGGTAACAAACGAATCGATGCAGACTAACCCGGTGCGCGCCGCAGAGACATCTTCAGGCATCGCCGGGGCATAGGTGTGAGGCGGGATCCCTGTTTTCGACTCCTCCCGATCCTCCCAAACCTTGCGGCCCAGAACCGCATAGAGGCGCTGCCAGTAATCCCTCCAGGCGAGCTCGGTGACAAATTTGGCCGCATGAAACCGGTCTGAGACTTTCGTGAAGGCTACTTCTTTCGCTTGCTTCAGCGTGAGGATGCCGTGCCGGATGTAGGGCGAGAGCCGCGTTACGTGTCCGTCGAGATAGTTGCGATCGAAGCCATATCGACTCGGCTCGATAGCTTCAAGGGCGGCCTCTGCAGCCAGGCGGCCTCCGCGGATTGGGCTAATCGAAGCATCCCTTCGCGCCGCATTGGGAAACTCTGCGGCCAGATAGGAAGCCATCTCTTCACGACTAGAGATGTCACGGCGCATCATGCTCGGGCCTGCTTTTCGCGCCGACATCGGTCGCTGCAATAGAGCACATGCTCCCAGTCGCGCTCCCATTTCTTGCGCCACGCAAAGGGTCGCTTGCAGACCAAGCAGATTTTGGTTGGTAAGTGTTGTTTCTTGACACCACGCATACGGGTTTTCAACTCCCGGGACGGGTGCCGCAGGCCGTTAGAATTCTACGTTGCGTGCCTGGCGGATATTCGGATTCTCAAGCAATTGGGCGATCACGTGATCGGGCACAGCCGCATCGCAAGCTACGATGGCAGTGGCACGAGCGTGGCCATTTTCAAGAGTTGCCGCTTCTTCGCGACCGAGAGAGAAGTTGGCGATATTGATGCCGTTCTTCCCCATCACCGTCCCTACATATCCGATGACGCCAGGGACATCGAGATTCTTTAGGTAGAGCAAGAAGCCGTCGAGGGGCGCTTCACAATAGATTCCATCGACGCTAAGAAGTCTTGGCTTGTCGAGAATCACTGCGCCTTCCACGCTGGTCTTGCCTGCGGAGGTTTCCACTTCGATGCGAATCGAGTCGATGTGACCCGAGCGCAGAATGTGGTTTTCATTAATATTCAATCCGCGATCTGCGGCGATCTGCATCGCGTTGATCAAGTTGGCTTTGCTCGCCAGCGAGCGCGCCAGCAAACCGCTCAGACCTGCGTTGCGCACGAGCGTCATATTCAGCTCCGCTACGCGGCCTGAGTATGTGAAGCGAACGGTTACCGGGTTGGAATCGCTGATAAACGATGCAAACGTTCCCAGCCGCTCTGCGAGGGCGATGTAGGGTCCAAGGGCGCGATATTGCTCCGGCGAAAGCGCCGGCATGTTCACCGCATTGATCGCGATACCGTTCAGCAAGTATTCGGCCACCTGTTCGGCGATGCGGATACCCACGATCTCTTGAGCCTCTTCAGTGGAGCCGCCAATGTGGGGTGTTGCGATCAGGTTTTCCTGCTTGAACAGAGAATGATCGGAGGGCAATGGCTCGGGATCAAAAACGTCGAGGGCCGCGCCACCCAGCTTGCCGGAGGCTAGGCCTTCCTCAAGCGCTCCGAGATCGATCAGTTCGCCACGTGCACAGTTAACGATTCGCACGCCATCCTTCATTTTGGCGATCGTTTCGCGATTCACCATCTTCGTTGTTTCAGGCGTTAGCGCCACGTGCAGCGTAATGTAGTCGCTTTGAGCGAATAAAGTGTTGAGATCAACAAGGCCAACGCTGAGATCCTCGGCTTGTTGCGCATTTACGTAGGGATCCGAGGCAATGATCCTCATGCCGAAATTCCGGGCACGCAACACAACTTCGCGTCCGATCGAACCCAATCCCGCCACACCGAGTGTCTTGCCGCGAAGCTCGTTGCCGATAAACTTGCGCTTTTCCCACTTGCCAGCCTTGGTCGATGAGCTTGCATTCGGGATCGAACGCGCCATGGCCAGCATCAAGCCCACCGTGTGCTCAGCAACGGAGATCGCGTTGCCACCGGGCGTATTCATCACAAGGATGCCGCCATTGGTGGCAGCAGGAAGGTCGACGTTATCCACGCCGACACCGGCACGGCCCACGACGCGGAGCTTCGGTGCCTTCTTGATCAAATCCGCATTTACCTTGACGGCGGAGCGAACCAGCAGCGCGTCGCAATCAGACAGGTGCTCTTGATATGTCTTGGGGTCGGCTTGGATCACGGTCCAGCCAGGTTGAGCGGCCAGCAGGTCAAAGCCGGCTTGGGCAATCGGTTCGGCTACAAGAATCTTCATTCGAATTTAAACGGCTACAGTTTCCTTCTGGGTTTCTTTGCTTAATGCCGCAGAGGCATATACGTTCTGCACGGCAGCTACGCCGCGGCCGAATTCTACCGGGCATCCATTGGCCGCCAGGATGATTTCAAGTTCGGCAACCATCGCGAACAGGTCTGCGAAGTCAAAATATCCGAGGTGAGCGACACGGAAAATCTGCCCCTTCATCGTTCCCTGTCCGTTGGCGATGATCGAGCCGAAACGGTTGCGGAATTCCTTGACGATGACGCTTGAGTCCATGCCTTGGGGAGCCCGGATTGCGGTTACGGAAGACCCGGGATTATTGCCTGAAAATAATTCAAGCCCCAGAGCGGTCGCCGCAGCGCGTGTCGCGGTAGCCAGCATTTGTGCATTCTTGATCAGGTTGTCCATCCCAAGATTGCGAATATACTTGAGCGCTTCGTCCATGGCGAGCAAGAGGCTGACGGCTGGTGTCCATGCGCTTTCGCCATTGACTGCGTTTTTGCGTTCCCGCTTGAGGTCGAAATAAAACCGGGCGTTCTTGGCTTCGTCCATACGCTTCCAGGCCTTTTCGCTCACCGAAAGAAAGGCTAGGCCTGGAGGAATCATAAACGCCTTTTGTGAACCCCCAATGACGATATCGAGGCCCCATTCGTCGATCTTGAGTGGCATGGTGCCGAGGCCCGTAATCGCGTCGATCACAAACAATGCGTCGTACTGGCGAATCACTTTCGCCATACCTTCGATATCGTGGGCAGCACCGGTCGAGGTCTCAGAAGCTTGCACGAAGACACCGCGAATATTGGAGTTCGCTGCGAGGGCGGCGGCCACCTGCTCGGGCTTCACGGTGCTTCCATAAGGCTCTTCGATCACCGTCGGTTTGAGTCCAAATGCTTTGGTCAGCGAAGTCCAACGCTCGCCGAATTTTCCCGCCGTGCAAACCAGCACTTCTTCGCCACACGAAAAACAGTTCTGGATAGAGGCTTCCATCGCCCCGGATCCGCTCGCAACCAGAACGATCACGTCGTTCTGAGTCTGCATTACTTCCTTAAGGCCACCCAGCACAGACTTGTAGACCTTTCGGAAGTCCTCTGTGCGGTGGTGGATGTCGGAACCCATCATCGCGTGCAGGGCTTCCGGCAATAGCGGTGTGGGTCCAGGGGTCAATAAGCGTTGTTTTTTGATGTACATGCGGAAAAACGGGGGGTAATGCCACTAGAATAGCAAACAGCATGAGTTTGGCAGAACGTATCCAGAAGGACATGGTGGAAGCGATGAAGGCAAAGCAGGAGCTGCGCCTAAGTGTCGTTCGAGCCATCAAAACCGCCCTGTTGAAATACAAGGCTGACAATATGAAGGACGCCGATGAGGCCGCCGAGCAGGCTTTGCTTAAAACATTGGCCAAACAGCGCCTGGATTCGATGGAGCAATTCAAGAATGCCGGCAGAAATGAACTGGCCGACAAAGAGGCGGCCGAGCTGGTGATCATTGAGAGCTACTTGCCGCAAAAGGCAAGTGCTGAGGATCTCGAAGCTGCTGTTGCTGCTGCGATCGCTGAAACCGGTGCCACCGGCAAGGCGCAGATGGGCCTTGTGATGAAGGCTGCGCAGGCCCAGCTGGCCGGCAAAAACGTTGATGGCAAGGCGCTGAGCGAGCTCGTCAAAGCCAAGCTGCCTTAAGGCAGCAGCGCACCCTTCTCTAGATGGCGGCTCTTGGTGGCAAAGCTCGCAGCGTGCGGGTCGTGCGTCACCATCACGATCGTCTTGCCGTGTTCCTGATTTAGTGTCCGCAGAATTGTCAAAACGTCCCGTGCACTTTGAGAATCCAGGTTTCCCGTCGGCTCATCGGCGAGGATCAGATCAGGATCTGTCACCAGTGCGCGGGCAATCGCGACGCGCTGTTCTTGACCGCCTGAGAGCTGCTTGGGCAGGTGCGTGAGGCGCTCGCCCAGCCCCACCAGCTTGAGCGCGGTCGTCGCATGCTCACGGCGCTCCCTCTTGTTCAGATTTGTCAGCAGCAGCGGCAGCTCCACATTCTCGATCGCTGTGAGAACCGGGATCAGATTGAAGCTTTGAAAGATGAACCCTGCGTGCGCGTTGCGCCACTGCGCAACCTGCTTGTCAGTAAGGGCGCGAAGATCCTGGCCCAATACCTGGATCGTTCCGCTCGTTGGCCGCTCCATCGCCGCAATCAAATAGAGCAGCGTCGATTTCCCCGACCCCGAAGGCCCCATCAAAGCCACGAACTCTCCCTTTTCGATTCGAATGGAGGCGTCCTTGAGTGCCGTCACTTCAAACTGATCCCGCTTGTAGACTCGCGAAAGATCTTTAGTTTCAATTACGACTTCGCTCACTTCTGTCCTCCCTTCACTTTCACCTTCGCGCCATCCTTCAGATCTGCGGGCGGATTCAAAACCAGGTCTTCGCCCCCGATCAGACCCTCCTCAACCCATAGGCACTCGCTCGTGTTGCCTCTCACGCGAACCGCGCGGCGAATCACCTTTCCACCTAATGCAATAAAGACCGTATCGGCCCGCACTGCTGCCGATGGCACAAACACTACAGACTTGGTTGCCACGGCAGGCGAGGTGGTCTTCGGTTCATCGTTGTAAAACGCAACGCTCGCATTCATGTCTGGTCGCAGAAAATCGTCGGGAGCAAGCACTTTCACTTTTACTTGAACAGTTGCCTTTTGCCGATTGGCCTCGGGTGCGATCTCGTCGATCACGCTATCGTACTTGCGATCCGGATAGGCATCGGTGGTAATGGTGCGCTTCTGCTTGCGGACGAGTCGAGCAAAATCGTTCTGATTGATGTCGAGCTCCACTTGCAGATCGTTCAGGTTTGCGAGAGACACCACATAACCCTTCGCACCCTTGTCGCCAACAAAGCCGGTTGTAACAGACTCGCCCTTCTCAACATTTCGCTCGAGCACAGTCCGCTGACCGGAGCCTTGATCACAGTGTTCGAAAGTTGTGTCTCAAAGAACCAGACACGACCTTTGGCTTCGACAATCTGCCCTCGCAGAGCATCGATCACTTCCCTTCGTGGGCCGATGCGAACCAGCTCAAACGTCTTCTCGAGAGGGTTCACTCTAGCGCGAGCCGAGTTCACGCGCGCCTCCGCGTCGTCCAGCGCCTGTTGAGCGCTCACCTTCTCGCGCACCAATTGGGCGGTGCGCTTCAGAGTGATTTCTGCGTTGGCAAGATCTGCCTTGGCCTGGTCTGCATTCGCTCGGGCGGTCGCAATCTCCTCAGGACGCGATCAGCTTATCAGTTCCTCAAGCCGGGCCTCCAATGTTTGCAACTGCCCCTGGGCCCGTTGCAATTGAGCTTTGTACTCATCATCCTCTAGCCTGACGATGACCTGGCCTTCTTGAACCCGATCTCCCTTCTCAAATCCAATCCAAAGTACCCGGCCCACTACTTTGGAGGCTACCTGGATCTTGTGGTGCGCCACGATGTATCCAGCTGCATTCAGAATCACTGATTGGCCAGCCGTGCTTCCCGTTGATGTTGAAGCGGATTTCACCCGGTAAAGTTCCACTTCGGGAGCATTGTCCAGATAGCTCATGACAAACCGCCCTGCACCCAACAGCAGAAACAGCAGCACGCCACTGATAATGAAGCGCCTCGCCCACGGAGACCCATCTTCAGGAGCTATCTTTCGTGAGCGATCAATCTTCAGCTTTCGAATTTCTGCTTCCAAGCTAACCTCTCGCAATGCCGTCAAAATCTCTTTTCGCGCCGCATTGCGCGCCGGGAACAAGCCCCCCAGAGCACCCAGCACAAGGGCGAAACCCATTCCTATCGCCATGATCTCCGGAGTCACTCGAAATGAAAATGCAATCTCGCTGAAGGTCACGAAGTTCCCAATTCCCGTCTCAATATTGTTCAATGGCACCACTAGCAGGCAGCCCAATGCTCCGCCGAGTAAAGACAACAATAACGACTCCAGAAAGAAACTGGTCAAGATGCTCGATTGCGCAAAGCCAAGCACTCGCAAGGTTCCGATCTCTTTTGCTCGCCGTGCCACCGCCGCATACATGGTGTTCATCGCTGCAAAGCAACTGCCCACCGCCATCACCACTGAAATGAACAGCCCCAGATACTAGATCGGTGCCGCAGAGATTGTCTGTGCGGCGTAGTAGGCAAGCTCTGTCTGTGCATCGACGTTCAGCTTCTGGTCGGCGTTGAGATCGTTTATCAACGCTTGCACAGCCACTTCATCGGTGGCGCGAATCAGGCAGGAAGTGAGTACCTCTGAGCGGTTGTAATCGGCGCTTGCCTGGTTCAGGTCTGCAAAGATCTCGCTGTTCACTGCGCTGCGTCCCCCATCCATGACGCTCACAACAACCCATTCGCCACGTGCGAATTTCAGTTTTTCACCAAGCCTTGCATCGGGAAAGCGTTTTGCAATCGATCGGCCCACCACCACTTCGCGCTTACCGGTTTCAAACCAACGCCACTCGACCAGACTCAGTTGCTTGCGCATTTCAATTCCCACAGGCGGCAATCCGCGCAGTGTGATGTTCATGCCGTCTGGTGCATCTACGCTGGCGAGGTTAAGAATCGTCATCATCTTTAGAGAGACCATTGGCTCACCCTTGGAATCTCTCGCAATGCCGGATTTGAATTTCAGATCCTGGTAGAGAGTCCTTTGAAAATTACTCGACAATTCGGCTGTAGAGCCTTTGCGCATCACGAGGATGTTTAATGGATCCTCAGTAGCGGTAAATGCAGTTTTCAAGCCTTCTACCAACGCAAGTTCGCTCAGCAGCACGGCAACGGTTAGCCCTATCCCGAGCGCAGTCATGATGGTCGTAGTGCGCCGCACCACCAGATTTCGAATGTTGTATGAGATCGGTATGGCCATGGTGAATTACCCCGAGTACCTCAGTGCTTCAAGGATGTTCGTACGAGCTGCGTTGTAAGCAGGAGCAAACGAAGAAATCAAAGCCACGACAATCGAAAAGCCGAGGATCACCGCGATTGTTGGCGGAGTCAGCGTCAGGTTCTTGAACTGGGCAATGAAGCCCCCTGCGGCCGCACCCACTCCTGCCGCAAGTGTCAAGACGTCCAAACTTCGTCCAGCGGATTCATAGTATCTCGACCTTCAGTTAAGCCCTTCGCCTCGATATAAGGTTGCTTTGCCCAAGGCGCGCAGCGGTCAAG
>VFZU01000015.1 GCA_016870995.1 Acidobacteriota bacterium | reverse complement strand
GATGCGCGCCGCAGAGGGGAGCCCCCATGGGGGCTCCCCTCTGCCTCCCTCAATAGAGCCAAATCTGCCAGACTAAGTGTTACCCATGTGACCGGATAGAAGTGTTACCTATGTGCCCGGTCGGACAGAATCTCGATCTCATCAGGCGGACCATACGTGATGTACACCCGCCCCAGATCCGTCTTCCAACCAGACTGGCTGCTCCGGAACCGCTCATTCGCATACCGGATCCTTCGATAGTGCTCTTCCTTCGCCTCATTCTCCAAAGTGTCCGGAGTCTCATCACGGCGCTTCCAGAACTCCTCGATAAACTTCTCCCGCTCGTCATCCGTCTTCAGCGCCACAAACGCCGCCTTCTCTTTGGCATCAATGATGTAAACCACATCCTGCGTGAGCCAGTTCACATATGGCCCCTTCAATTCCTGTGCCACACCAGCAAACGCAAACACCGCCGTCAAGACACCCAGCGGCACAAGCAAGCTCGCCAGGCCAGGCCGCGTCTCTTCCCGTCTCGCCATCCGTTCCAATCGCTTCATCAGATTTCCTCCATTTGCTGCAAGCGCGAAGGCCCGCTTCTCTTCCAACGTCAACAAGGCAGTCGCATAAGCATGCGCGTCACCTTGCAAAGCCACCACCAGATCGTCACAACACTTCTCCCGCTCTTCGCGAATCAAACCAGACACCCACCACACCGCCGGGTGATAGAAAAGGACACTCTCAACAACACTCTGCAACCCATTCACCAGCGCATCGCGCCGCCACACATGCGCCAGCTCATGCAACAAGATGGCCTCGATTTGCGTCGCAGGCATCCCCGCCATCATCCCCACCGGCATCAACAAGACAGGCTTCAGCCAGCCCACAACTACCGGCACTTCCACCAGACTCGACTCGAGCAAAGCCACGCCATCGCCAACCCCCATTCGCAATGCCAGCTCTCGCATTCTCGGTTGCCAATGCGCTGCCACTGCGCACACACCAATACGCGTCAACCTTCGGGTCATCCACCAGCCACCCACTCTTTTCAAACCCAACCCCAACACTCCAACGGCCCACAACCAGGTCACATAAGGCAGCGCCCACTTCCAGTCCACGCCCACCTTCCCAGCCTCAATCACGACTCCCCTTGCCAATTCAACACCCTGCCCGGCTTCCACCACGGCACCCGTTCCTACCGGCAATACGCTCACTGTCGTCACAACAAAACTCAACAGCATCGCCACAAGCGCCATCACCGCCAGCCCATGCCTCACCCTTGGCGATGCAGTCCATCGAATCGCAAACGCAAGCACCAGCGCAATCGCAGCGCCTTGCCATACGAACTGCACCAGAGCCCAACCCACCGCGCTCATTTCTTGCCCCCTTCCATCTCATCGAGCAACTTCCGCATCTCGGCCAATTCACGCTTCGAAGACTTCTTCGCCGCCAGCGCCCCCAGCATCAAGCTCGCTGCCGATCCGCCAAACGCGCGCTCGATCAGATCGCTCGCCAGTTGCGTCTGAGTCGCTTCCTTTCGCTGTTTTGCCGCATAACGGTGAGCCCGCTCGCTGTCATCCCGCAACACCAGTCCCTTCTCGGTCATGATCTGCAACATCTTCAGCACGGTCGTGTATTGCGTCGGCCGCCGCTCCTGGATCGTCTCGTGAATCTCCCTCACCGTGCTCGCCCCTCGGCTCCAGATCACAGTCAGAATTTCAAGCTCGGCATCGGTCGGCCGCGGCGGTCTATCGTTGAGCATGGGCATCTACGAAAAGATTACTACGAAGACTTTAGTATGCCAAAGAAATTCTCTGCCTTCGCAATCTCACACTAGAACGTACCAGTACCAAAGATTTTCCAAAGAAATGCAAAATCGCTCCAGCCGCTAAGCAATTTCTTTATCAATGGCGCCTCGCACTTTTCACGGCGTCTGGAGGACCCTATGAACATCAAGCTCTCTTTCTATCCGCGTAGCAATCACTTCACCGCATTGCTTTTGGCTGCTGCGCTCTCGCTCGGCTCGGCCACCGTTTCTCACGCCGCGTCCATCATCGTCCCTGCCGGCGTCCAGCCCGGAGACACCTATCGCATCATTTTCGTCACCAGCGCAAAGCGAAACGCGACTTCCAGCAACATCGCCGATTACAACCAATTCGTCACCAATGCCGCCAATTTGAGCCCAGAGCTCCAAAGCCTCAACACCACCTGGACAGCCCTGGCTTCCACCAGCGCAACCAACGTCCTTGCCAATACCGGCTTGTCCCTTTCCGACACCAATACGAGGTTCTTCCACACCTTTGGCCAACTCATCGCTACAGGCGTTTCCGGTTCAAACTCCTCCTTGTTTGGGGGCGCAACCACACTTCATGGCGCAAGGATCTCCACTGAGGCTGGCGTCTTCGTGATTGGCCCGAACAACGTTTCATTGGTATGGACTGGCACCAATGATGAAGGCGACACCGTTGCACAAGCCTTCCTCGGCAATGACCGCGTCAGCATCGGGAACTCGAGCATGCCGGACCGCCGCTGGATCGCCGTCAGCTCAGTTCCAAACAGCGAACAGCTCTCCCTTTACGGAGTTTCTGGCGTGCTCACGGCACCTTCGGGCATCCCCGAACCCTCCACGGTCATCTTGCTTGGCAGCACCCTTCTCGCCGTCGGCCTCGCACGCCTCCGCCGCAACGCCCGCTAAGCTTGCAGGCTCACTGCCCCAACCGGTAACGCAACGTATCGAAGGGCAGCTTGCCATCCTTGCGGATCTCAAGCTGCCCTTCGATCCCCGCCAACTCGCCCGTCCCTGACCCTGGCGTTACCAACACCTGGATCTCCATTGATCCTGGCTTCATCGTCCCGCTGTGCTGCATCGCAAAACTACCCTGCTTCCCCTCAAGCTTTCCGGTAAACCTCTCCAGCGCCACATATCCTCCAACAGGCTGATCCCCGCCATGCGACGCAAGCATCTCCACCTTGCTGGTTCCCACCAGCCCACCCTGAAACGATTTGTCGAGCAGCAACCGCACAAACTCTGTCCTCCCCTCCGGTGGCGGCTGCATCTTCACTTCAAAACTTCCTTCAACCGTGATCATCTTGTGTATTGTCCCTTTCGGATTCGCTTCAACCAAAAGCAGCGCAAGCGCGAAAATAACGTTTGGCATCGCGATCCCAACATACCGCCGCACCGCACTCCCTGGATAGGAAAAACACGACACCGCGCGTCTTCTTTGACCCCACCGTCGGCCCCGCTCGCCGCATTCTGCGACAGTCCTCTGAGAATTACGTCCAACAACATGAGCGCCGCTCTCCGGCCCCGGCACTCGAGCCTTGGATTCAGCACTACTGGCTCGTCGGCTCGAGTTTGCCATCAGGCGTCACACAAACCGTAAAGACACTTCCACATCCCAATATTCAGCTGGTCTTCGGCGCTGAAGGCGTCCAAATCCACGGCATCCATCCAAGGCTCTTTCAGAAAACACTTTCCGGCACTGAGACCGCCTTCGGCGTCAAGTTCCGTGCCGGAGGATTTCGTCCCTTCTTCGATCGCCCACTCTCTTCGCTGCGTGGCAGTACCATCCCCGCTCAATCCGTCTTCGGTCCGCAAATCGACACCCTGCTTCGCGATAGCCAAACCGCTGCACAAAAGATCGCCGCGGCCAATGATTTCTTCGCTTCCCGCATCGCCCAGCTCAAGCCACCTTGCGAGAAAGCAGTCCTCGCGGTCCGGGCCTGCGAAGAATCGCCAGCCATCCGCTGCGTTGCTGGTCTTGCTGCTCACATGGGCATGGGCGAACGTTCGCTGGAGCGGCTGTTTCGTGAACACATCGGGGTTGGCCCCAAGTGGGTCATCCTCCGCTACCGCATCCACGAACTCATCGAACGAATCAATGCTCTCAGCCCAAACCAGGAAATCGATTGGGTCGCCACGGCCCTTGAGCTCGGCTATTTCGATCAGTCCCACATGATTCGCGACTTTCGCACACTCACAGGCCTTCAACCCGAGGTCTATCGCCGCCAGTCCACAATGGACAAGGAAGGTTAAGGACGGATGGATCCCACGATTCTGATCGGAACTTGGGCAGACGGCCTTTTTGCGGTGTCTGGCGCGTCAAACACTCACGAAGTGCCCGGCCAGTGCATCTCTCACCTGGCACACGAATCCGCACACAGCTGTCTCGCAATTCTCGGTCAACACACGCTGTGCCGCCGCAGTCCCGACGGCACCTGGGGCACGCTGGCTACGACAGTTGATATCGAACTTTCCTGCGTTCTGGCTTGTCATGAAACTATCCTCGTTGGCACCGACGATGCACGACTGCTTCGCCTTGATGCCCAGGCCAAGCTGAATCCCATCAAAGCCTTTGACCGCACCGCAGGGCGCGACACCTGGTTCGCCGGTTCTGCCATTGTCAACGGCCAGCGTCTCGGCCCACCCTTGGGGATCCGTTCCTTGTCCGCCAGTGCAGACGGTCACAGCCTTTTCGCCAACGTTCACGTCGGTGGAATTCCCCGTTCTCTCGACCAGGGCCAGTCCTGGCACCCGACAATTGACATCCATTGCGGTGTCCATGAAGTCCGCTGCCACCCCACCAATCCGCGTATTGTCGCGGCAGCCTCTGCCGTGGGGCTTGGCCTCAGTTGGGGTGCCGGCTCAACCTGGACGATCGAAAGTGCTGGTCTTCACGCAACACATGCCTTGGCAATTGCCTTCTCCGGCGACGATGTGATCCTGTCTGCCTCCGCCGATCCATTCGCATCCCCGGGCAAAGTCTATCACCGACCTCTCAAACCCAGCGGAACCCTCCGCCCCCTCGAAGGCGGTTTCCCGGATTGGACCCCAGGCAAAGTCGACACCCACTGCATTGCCGCGAAGCAATCCAATGTTGCGGTCGTCGACAGCGGCGGCAACATGTACCTCTCAACCGATTTCGGTGCCACCTGGTCTCAGCATCCATTCCGATTCCCAACGCCAAGCTCAATTCTCATCGTCTGAGCCGAGGCGTTCACGTCTCGAAAAACTTTTTCTTCTCGCATCGTTTCAACAACTTCACTCTGCACACGAACCGGTGCCCACCGCCCGACGCCGTATCTTGGAGCCGGAAGAAATTCCACAAGACTCCATTCCGAAAGGATTTCTACGTCATGGCTTCACTGTCACAACTTCGCGCAAACAGACAGAACGCGCAAAAATCTACGGGTCCCCGCACCGTCGAGGGCAAACAGCAATCTGCAAAGAACTCACTCCGCCACGGCCTCAACGCCGCAGCCGACTCCCTGTTTGCCGCGAATCCGCAAGAACAAACCCAATTCAAGGCCCTCCGCGAACAACTCTTCCAGCAAATCGCCCCATTTGGTCCCGCCGAAGAAGTCGTCTTCGAGCAATACGCCTACGCAACCTTCCAGGCACTCCGAGCACAGCGCTTCGAATCTGAAGCCCAGGACCGCTGGTCACAAAACCCCGAGAACCAAAACCTCTTCATCCAAATGGAACGCCTCGTCAAACAGGGTGCGCTCTTCGAGCGCCGCGCCTTGAAGGCCTTCAAGCAACTCTCGCAGCTCCAGGTCGACCGTCTCGCCGCCGTCGAAATCCACGCCGAGCTACAAGACGTCGAACTTGATGAGAACATCTCCCCGGCTCTTCCGACAGCCAAGCTCCGCGCTCACGAACTCAAGCAGGAAGAAGCCCTCTTCTTTGGCCTTGCCGTCCATCACGGTCTGAATCTGCAAAGCGAAAAAACGAACCCAGTCCACCCCGCTCCGTCGCTCGAAGCCGCCTGAGTCAAACGAACCCAATCTTCGAAGCCGAGAGAATCCAAAGGTGCGCACAAACTTGGCGCTTCAACGCCTTGGAGGTCACAGTCTTCGCGAGTAGGGCTATCAGCGTGTCGAAGTCGCTACCCTGTGCCCAACTCCGCGCTTGCAAACTAAAGCAGTAAGAAGTCTTCTTCTCTGGCCCAGCCGTCCGTGAGGGCCTGAATCGATCAACGAAAAAAACGAACCCAATCGCTCACGAGGGCAATCCACGCCTCGCAGCTCTTCGACAACTGAATCCGTCTCTCGCAACCGGGCGACGCCACAGGTGCGTCCAGCCTCAGCGCTTCAGAGCCTTCGCGATCGCCTTCTCTGCCAGCGGTTCCATCACCGCATAGCCAGCATCATTCGGATGCAGTCCGTCGTTGGTGATCTCTTTCTTCAGCATCTTCGCCTCATCGAGCATCGCCGAATAGTAGTCCAGATACTCGAGCTTGTTCTTCTTGCAATACGCTTGAATCCACTCGTTCAATGCAATGATTTTCGCAGGCGGGCGTCGCTCGGTTTGCGGCCGGTGATAGTCGCACACCGGCATCACGCTCGACATCACCACGCGAATCCCGTTGGCCTTGGCCAATTCCGCCATCGATTCGAGATTGCCCTCAATCTGCTCAAGCGTCATCGGGCCTGTATTACCGGCGATATCGTTCGTCCCCGCCAGAATCACCACAACCTTCGGCTTCAGAGCCAGTACATCCGGCCGGAACCGCACCAGCATCTGCGGCGTCGTCTGCCCGCTGATCCCACGATTAACATAAGGCAGGTCTGGCCAGAACTTTCCGCCACGCCGCCCCCAGGCGTCCGTGATCGAATCCCCCATAAACACGACGCGATCCTTCGCCGGTGCAAGCTTCGCATTGTCCTCGGCATACCGCGCTAGGTTCGCCCAGTCGGCCAGTGTCTTCCGCGCTCTCGTCAGCTCGACGCTCTCCTGCGCCATTGCCGCAATCGACAAAATCAAACCCAATACAAGAACTCTCATCGCTTCACCTTTTTCCGAATTCCTTCGAGCATCACCTTCGCCTCGGAGGCAACCCCTTCATACACCGGCTTGAACATCGAATCCGGCTCCATCCTCACACCATATACCGACACCGGCCCCAGCCGCTTGAGCAGCCGCGCCGGAGCCCCACCTGCCAGCAACTGCGCTTCGAACTCTTCCCATCGCTGATCTCCGCCCCAGTAACCTACATCATCAGCAAGCAATGGCTCGCCCGTCTGCACTTCCACTTCAGGCGCCGCTTTGGCCTCCTTCGGCTCACCTCCCCGCAGCCGCAACAACAGCATCGGGTCCATCTCGATTTCTTCACCCAGGGCCCGCAACACCGCTAGCGCATGCTTGCAAGGCCGCAGCCACTCCGAGCAGGTACAGATCGTCTTGACGTCCTTGTAGCGCTCCGGCAAAGGGTTCACTTCCGACACAGCAAATGCATTCCGAATCACCGGCCCCATCGACCCACTGCGAAAATCCCGCAGCGCCTCCGGCGTCAGCAAGCTCCACAGCAGATCCCACTGCATCGAGTCCACGGGCAAGAACTGCAAAACGACCCGGTAGGGCTCATCCTTCGAGCCCTGAACCCTCGCCTCCACCGTATTCCCATCCACCTTTAAGCCTTGCACTGCCCCGGAGTTCAAATACTGCCAGCTCAAGTTGAGCCGCTCCTCGCCGACCGGATACTCGTTCAACCACTCCACCCACTCCCGCCCCAGCATCGTCACCGGCGTACGCTCGTTCTTAGCCATTAGTCTTCCCAAGCCTCCCGCGACAACGAGAACAAATCCCGCAGCTCCTGATTCGACATCTCCGTCAGCCACACCTCACCGGCTTCTACCACTCGCTCGGCCAACTCGCGCTTCTCTTCCACCATCTGATCGATCCGCTCTTCGAGCGTCCCCATGCAGATGAACTTGTGAACTTGTACCGACTTCGTCTGTCCGATCCGGAAGGCACGATCCGTCGCCTGATTCTCCACCGCCGGGTTCCACCAACGGTCGTAGTGAAACACGTGATTCGCCGCTACCAGATTCAAGCCCGTCCCGCCAGCCTTAAGCGACAACACAAACAAGCTCGCGCCATCTGGCTTCTCGAAGTCTTCGATCATCCGCTCGCGTTCGGTCCGTGGCGTGCCCCCATGCAAAAACGCAATCTTCCTTTGAAACACATCCCCGCAATGCTGCGCGAGGATCTCTCCCATCTCAGCGAACTGCGAAAAAATAAGAGCCTTCTCCCCGGCTTCGAGCACCTCCTCCAACATCTCAGTCAACCGGCTCAACTTGCCGCTCCGGCCGCCCAGATCTTCGCGTTCCTTCAGTATCTGTGCCGGATGATTGCACACCTGCTTCAGCCGTGAAATCGTAGCCAGAATCAATCCCCGCCGCTCCATCGAACTCCGCCCCTCGAGGTCCACAAAACACCCGTTCACCACATCCTCGTACAGCTTCGCCTGCTCTCTCGTCAGCTTGCAATACGTCTTCATTTCCATCTTCTCCGGCAGGTCGGAGATGATGCTCTTATCGGTCTTCAGCCGTCGCAAGATAAAGGGTGCGGTCAGCCCGCGCAGTTGCTGCGTCGCCTTCGCATTCGCCTGGTTTTGAATCGGCTTGAAGAACCGTACCTGAAAATCTCTCTGCCCGCCCAGCAGTCCTGGGTTCAAGAAGTCCATCAACGAATACAAATCCCCCACATGGTTCTCGACCGGCGTCCCCGTCAACGCCACGCGGTACCCATTCGAGATCTGCCGCGCCGCCCGAGCCTGCTTCGTCTCGTAGTTCTTGATGTTCTGCGCCTCGTCGAGCACCACCCCGTCCCATTCCACTTTGGCGAACGTCGTATCGTCCCGGTGCAACAAGCTGTAGCTCGTCACCACCAGATCATGGCTCAATGCCAGCTGATGAAACTCTTCTCCCTTGGTTCGAGCCGCGCCATGATGCACCATCAGACGCAACCCCGGGAAAAACTTCAATGCTTCCCTCTCCCAGTTCCCGATCACCGAAGTCGGGCACACCAGCAAGGTCGGTTTTCCCACTCCATGCCTTGAGGCCAGCAGCGCCAGCATCTGTAGCGACTTGCCCAGGCCCATATCATCGGCCAGGCACGCCCCTAGGCCAAACCCCGTCACAAATTGCAGCCACGAATAACCGCGCCGTTGGTACGGCCGCATTTCACCTTGCAGCCCTGCGGGCACAGGCAATTCCTTGATCTCCCCTGGCTCCCGCAATCGCTTCAAGAGATCCCCGATCCATCCCTCAGTCTGGATGTCGCGGATATCAAGGCCCCTCACTCCGCCAAAGCCCAGCACCTCCCGCAGCGCATCCCGAGCCGTCATCTCCCTCTTCTGCCCGGCCTTTATGAACTTCACCGCATCCCGGATGCTCACTGGGTCGATCCGCATCCACTTGCCGCCCACCTGCTGCATCTCCCCGGCGTGCTTCGCCAACTCGTTCAGCTCCGCCATCGTCACCGGCTGATCGCCCAGCAGCGCAGCCCAGTCGAGCCTCACCTTGCTTGCCATCGCCGCTCGCTCATCGGCGATTTTCGCGTCCGACTTCAGCTTTCCCGCCACAGCCACTCGCGTAGCATCGCCTTCGCGCCACCAATCAGGCTTCTCCACAGCAAAGCCCGCCTGCTCGAGCAAAGGCGCAAACCGAGTCAGGAACTCAATCACCCGCTCCCCAGGCAAATAGAGTCCATCCCAGGTCTGCTCCTCGTAGTTCTGCAATGCCGGAAAAATCTGTGACGCCAACTCGAAGTTCCGCCAGGCCGCTTCCGCCACCAATTCCCCGCCCCGCAATTCCAGGTCCTCTAGCCCTCTCAGCAAGTAGAAGCGCCCCGCCTCGAGCAAGTCTTCGATCAGCGGCACCAGCATCCATCCCTCGCGCTGCCCCTCGGGTGGAGGCGTCACTCGAAAAACCAGCCGGTATCCGCACACACCCTCGAGATCGATCCCACGTTGCCAACCAAGGATGCCGGCGTGAAAACGCTCGATCGTCCCCTTATCGCCCTGCACCACCGCGATCGGATGGCTCAACGCTGTCTGCCACTTGCTGTAAATCGAGGACGACGGGAACTTCTGCCCCACCTTCCCCGCGATCCGCCGCGCTTGCGTATCCAGCATCCAGCCCAGCGTCTGTTCGATCAATCTGCGCCGCTCATGCCGCGGTGCTGCCCCGGTTTCAAATGTCAGCGCCCGCGCCGATTCCGGCATCCGTTCCGCATAGTCTTCGAACAACCGCCGCGCCTCACCCACAAATCTCGGTGCCCATCGCGCCTCATAGCTATCTTTAGCCTTTTGCAACACAGGCAAATAGCCCCAAGTCTCCATCAGATGCCAGGCAAACAGGCTCCCGTGCGCCCAATAGACCGCGCTGTTCCCCACGCCTTCGCCACCCCGCAGCCATTCCGGCCAGAGCCGCGCCCACGTATCTACACCCAATGGAACCACGGCTTTGGATACCTCTTTGAGCCCGCCAGAACCATCCGGCAGCCAAACCCAACCAGTTTCCAGCTTCACCGACCCAAGGCCGATCTGCGGCAACATGCGCCGCAGTTCCTCAGCCTCCCCGCTCACCCAAAGATACAAGCGCCCATCGAGCGCGGAACATTCAAAGCCCAATCTTCGATGGTACCGCCTCACCCCTCAGGAACGGTGAATTATTAAAGACCGGGTAAGATCACAGCCTTTCCAGCTTCAAGCCGCCGCACGGTCGTGAGCGCTTCGTCCGCCTGATCGAGCGTGAACCGGTGGGTCACCTGCCGGGCAAACAAATCTCTCCACTTTGCTGAGCGTGCCAGAAAATCCACAGCCCCCTGCACATGCCTCGGCTCGAACGCCCAACTCCCCATCACAGTCAATTGTTTCTTGGTGATGATATGCGGGTTGAATTCAACATTCCCAGCATTCGCATACTGCCCCAACACCAAATACTTACCGCCATCCCGGCAGAGCTCAAACCCTTCAGGCACTGCACTCGGATGCCCCACGCACTCCAGCACCACATCGGCTCCATACTCGCCCACGGCATCGAACACCGCCTTCCGCCGCGCCTCCACAGTGCCATATTCTTCAAGGCTGACAACCGCATCGGCTCCAAACTCGAGCGCCATCTTCAAGCGGTGTGCCGGGCCTCCCACGACAACCGTCTTCGAGGCGCCGCTCTCAATCGCCACAGCCAAAGCTGCCAGGCCGACCGGCCCTGCGCCCTGCACCACCACCGTGTCGCCCATTTCGACGCCAATCCTTTCGATGCCCTGCAAAGCTGTATTCAGCGCGCAGCCAGCACCCACGATCGACTCGAACGGCAACACATCCGGCAGCTTGAAAATCGAAGATCCTGCGCGCAGTAGAATCCACTCGGAATACCCGCCCCTCAAATGTGGGGCTTCGTCACAGCAATAAGAAATCCCGTAAGCCTTCCGCTTCAGGCACCGCGTCGGGGTCCGTTTGATGCGGCAGTAATAGCATTCCCCACAAACGATGCTGCTGGCCCACACGACCCTGTCTCCAACGGCGAGTGGCTGGCCACTCCAGTCTTTCTCAAGGCCAGGCCCGAGTCTCTCAATCCGACCCGCGCTTTCGTGGCCCAGAATCACAGGCACCGGAATCGGCAACTCACCCTTCCAGAGGTGTACATCGGTTCCACAGATTCCAGCCATCTCGACTCGTGCCAGTGCTTCCCCGGCCCCGAGCGTATCGTCCACCTCGTACTCGCGCACCTCAAGCGGCTTCTGGTAAGCCGTCAACACAGCAACCTTCGACTTCAGCATCGTTCCATTTCATCAGAACTTCAGCCAATCAGTCCGCACGACCCTCGCATACATCTCCGTCAGATTGGGCAAGTACACCTGCTCCATCCCTCCTGGCCGCTCGAACAATGGTGCGGATTTTCCGACCCAAGCATAAACGCTTTGTGTGAGCGAAATCTCGACCACGCTCAACTGATAGCTGCCGGATGGTAACGCCAACGATTCGGCAACATAGTTTCGAAGCAGCCTGCCTCCACCATGCCGCGACTGATTGACATCGCGTCGCAGTTCCTCGAACACCGCCTCGGGAATCCACCACAGCTCGTCGAGGTACTGCCCCGTCGCCATCGCGATCAGCCGGTACAGCTTCATACCAGCGGGCAGCAGTGTCTTCGCTGGCTTGCCGCGAAAGGACTGCAAGGCGTCGTAGTTGCCCTTCGCGCCCTTCGGATAGCGCACCTCGTCAGATCCGAGGTCCTGGTTCAGGATTCGCATACAACCTCTGACGAAATAGCGCCGCAAGACCCTTTTTCGAGCCACATACGGTAAAAATTACTCCCCACGAGAAAGGTTTACTCTTCGCTCAAACGAGCACAACCCAATAGAAACAATCACTTACGATTTGGCACAGCGCGTGCATAATTCAATTGCGCAATGACTTCGCTTCTACTCACTCTCGGAGGCAGCAACAATGTGAGTAGAGCCGCTGGCGGTGGCTCTCCACTGGCCCCCGCCAGCGTCTTTGTCTCCAACGAAACTCAAAGCGCCATTACAATAAGGAGCATCACCATGAACTCTCTGCTATATAGCACTTCCATCGCGGCTCTCGCCTTGGCGCCTTTCATCACGAGCTGCGCCACCAAGAAATTCGTCCGAACCACCGTCACTCCCATTGAGCAGCGGGTTGGTGATCTGGACGCTGTAACCAAGACACAGGCCAAGTCCATTGAGGAGTTGGAGCGCGGAGTTTCGCGCGCCGATGAACGCGCCCAGGGCGCTCAGGGCAAGGCCGACGCCGCGGCCGCGACCGCTGAACTGGCTCGCAAGGAAGCAGCCGAAGGCCGCACCGTCGCCGAAGCCGGCAAGTCGATGGCTGAGAAGGGCCTCACCCGCGCCGACCAGCTCGACAAGAACGTATCCACCATCAACACCCGTCTTGAGAACATGCAGAACTTCAAGCTCGTCTCGACCGACCAGGTTCTGTTCGGGATCGGCAAGCATGAACTGAGCACTGAAGGTGCCGCTACGCTCGATTCCATGGTGGCCAAGTCCAAGTCGTTCCGGAACTTCGTGGTTGAAGTGCAGGGATTCACTGATTCGACTGGCCCGAAGCAACTCAACCTTGAGTTGAGCCGCAAGCGCGCTGACGCAGTCGTCCGTTACCTGACGATCAAGCACTCGATTCCGCTCCACAGAGTCTTCGTTGCCGGCTACGGTGACGAGAACCAGGTGGCGGAGAACAAGACCCGCGATGGCCGCAAGCAGAATCGCCGTGTCGAAACCAAGGTCTACGTCTCAGCCGATCAGGCGCCTGCGCAGATCACAGCCGTACCGTCGACCCCTGGCCAGTAACCCTCTCCTGCCCGATAGAAAGCGCCAGCCGTGTTCCTCCGCGGCTGGCGTTTTCCTATTTCAGCAAGCCTCTCGAAAGCACTTCAGCCCGCTCAGCCAAATTTTCAGCCCTCGCCAAATCTACCTTACGCGCATCCTCTGCTTGTTGCAAAAACGTTCTGACCTGACCAATTAACTGCTTGGCCGCCGCATCTGGATTCGAACGTTCCGCTCTCAATACCTGCAAGCGGGCCTTCTCAAGATAGGCCTGAATCCGGCGATTGCGTTGCTCTGTCTCGCGGGGCCCAAGGATGGGCTGCAGACTGGGGCCGGGGGTGAGCAGGGGCGGCGCTACAGTGGGCGGCGGCTCTACCTGGGGTGGCTCGGCGGCTACCGTAGGGGGCGCTGGCTTGCGCACCGGTGTCTTGCGGCCAGGCTTCGGAGCCGCAACAGGAGGCGGCAGCGTAGGAACTTGCGTGATCTTCTCAGCCGGCTTCGGATCCGTTGGAGGCAGTTGGGGCGGTGCCGGCATCGGCTGTGGTGGAGATGCTTGCGGCGTAGGCGGAATTACGATCGAAGCTTTAGGCGGCTGTTTACGAAACCAACAACCCTGCTCTGACAACATCGCCGCCAGCATGATCGCCGCGCCGCTGATCTTCCTTGACCGCATTACGCCTCCTCCAGGATCGGAAACCGCAACTCGAACGCTGTGCCCTTCCCCGCTTCGCTTTCAAATTGAATACTTCCATTGTGCAACTGCACCACACGGTACGTCACCGCCAACCCAATTCCGCTGCCCTGAGACTTGGTCGTAAAGTACAACTGGAAGATCCGGGAACGGCATTCCTCGGGAATTCCAACACCGCTATCGATGATCCTGGCAGCTACCTCGACACCTTCCCTGCGAAGCTCCACGCGCAACTGCCCGCCTTCCGGCATCGCATCCATGCCGTTGCGGAGCAGATTCAGGAAAGCTTGTTTGAGCAAGTCAGCATCGCCCCGGATCATCATCTTTGAGTCACCACTGAGATCCAACTGCACCTTCTTTGAAGTTGCCTCTGGCACGAGAAACTGCATCATACTCGCCAGCAGATCCTGTACGTCCAAAGGTGCGAGCTTTAATTCAACAGGCTTGGTGAAGTCGAGAAAGGTCTTCACAACACGGTCCAGACGCTTGGTCTCGTCGCGCAGGATCCGCAGTTCTTCCGCAGCGATCTCATCACTTGCCGCGACGCGCTCACGAAGAATCTCAAGATGCAGGCCGATCGAATTGAGCGGGTTCTTGATCTCGTGGGCGACGCCGCCGGTTAACCGGTTTAGCGCGCTCAGTCGTTGGGAAACGTCAAGCTGCCGGGTGATACTCTGCTTGGCCTCGGCATCGCGAATCGTAAGCAGGTAGCCCTTAGCTTCGAGCACTTCAAGGTCGAGAAGGACGCGGCGGGTGCCCAAAGCGATCTCAGTATTCGACAGGTTTTGCTTCAAGGCCATCGCACCCTGAATCAAATCGCCTGCTGCGGTGCCGGCGGCAAATAGCTCGCTGACATGAGCACCCGTCATCTCCCAGCGGCCACGGCCGAGGAATTTCTCTAGTGCCCGGCCAGCGTTAACAAGCTGCTCCTGCTCATCAAATAGCAGAACAGCGTCTTCCATGCGTTCGAGCAATTGCTGCACGTTGCCCCGCATCTGTTTCAAATCTTCGCGCGCGCCGCGGACTTGCTCGCCGAGCAGGCTGAGCTTGCTTTCAACAGCCTGCACCTCCTGAGCATCGCGCTGTACTGGTTCGGCAAGAGCTTCGCCGCGAGACACTTTGTCGATGGCTTCGCTCAAGCGGCGGAGCGGAAAGAAGGCGACGTTTGCTGTGAGGACCGCGATACCGATCGAGACGAGCAACGACATCGCCAGAGCAAGGAGCAGGTTGCCGACTTCGGGCTCGAGTGTGTTGCGCAGCAGTTCGCTAGAGACGAGCACACGCAGCTCGAAGGTGGGCTGCTTACTGCCTGGCACACCGAGGGGGATGATGGTTTCGAATTCTTCTTTGGTGGTGAAGACGCGCCAGATCTTACGTGGGCGGCTCATCTCAGCCCACTCGGCCATCGGCGTCGCCTTGCGGCCGGGCTTACCGATGCTGTTGGGGTTCGAGCTGGAAAGCACCTTGCCCTCGCGGGATCGCACATCGATCTCGACGGCAGTTCGTGTGGAGGCCATGGTCTGCTCGAGCATTCTGGCGAGGGCTTCGTCTTTTGCGGCCATCTCGATCCAATTCCGCTCGGTTGACGCGGCATCCTCGAGACGGCCATAGCCGTCGACACGCTGAACAAGAAGGGTTTGCATCTGGCTGGCGAGAAGCATGGCATGCTCGGCCGCCTCACGGAACAGCACGCTCGCACCGGTAGAAAGACTGAGCAGAGAGTAGCCCACCGCCACGGCCAGCAGCGGCAGCAAGATCGTCAGCCGCAACCGGCTCTTCAGCGTCATTGGAGGTTAGCTGTCGGCCCCCTCCGCGCCATACTGCTTGAGCTTGTTGTGCATGGTTTTGAGGCTGATGCCGAGAAGTTCGGCGGCACGGGTCTTGTTCTGTTTGGTGTGGTCGAGGGTTTTGAAGATCAGTGCCTTCTCGCAGTCGTCGACGGTTATGCCAACTCTGACGAGAATCGCTTCGGGGTCGCTCGTGGAAACAGGAGCTGGATCATTGACAGACGCGGGGAGGTGCGAGGTTCGGATCAGGCCTTCGCCAGCCAGAATCACCGCGCGTTCGAGCACATTGCGCAGCTCACGGATATTGCCAGGCCAACTGCGGCGCTTCAGCGCGAGCATGGCCGCCTCGTCGACACCCATCACTTTCACTCCATGTTTGGAGTTCATGTGATGGATGAGTGTTTCAGCCAGAAGCGGTAAATCTTCGATGCGCTCCCGGAGAGGGGCCAGTTCGAGGCGAAAGACATTGAGGCGATAGAAGAGGTCTTCGCGGAAAGAGCCCTTGAGAATGGCATCTTCGAGTTTGCGGTTGGTGGCGGCGACAATACGGACATCGACTTCCATTTCACCGCGCGCGCCCAATCTGCGCACTTTGCCATCTTCGAGGACACGAAGGAGTTTAGCCTGTGTGGAGATGGGCATTTCGCCAATCTCGTCGAGCAGGAGAGTGCCGCGGTGGGCGAGTTCGAAACAGCCAGCGCGACGTTCGAGCGCACCCGTGAAGGCTCCCTTTTCGTGGCCGAATAATTCGCTCTCGATCAGACTTTCCGGCAAAGCGGCGCAGTTCAGTGCGACAAAGGGTTCTTTGGCTCGCGGACTCAGACTATGGATGGCGCGGGCGAGCACTTCCTTGCCCGTACCGCTTTCGCCTGTGATCAAAACCGAAGCCCGAGTGGGGGCGACCTGTTGGACGATGCCGAACAACTCGCGCATGACGGGCGTCTTGCCGACGAGCCCGGCAAGGCGGCCTTCGTAACCAAGTTGCCGCTCAAGGATCAGCTTGTCTTCGCCAAGGCGGCGCGAAACCAGAGCACGCTCGAGCAGCAGCTTCAAGGCCTGGGTGTCGATGGGCTTTTCGAGAAACCAAAAGGCTCCGAGTTCGTGAATGGTGTTGAGGGCGATTTCAAGGCTGCCGAAAGCTGTCACAACAATGGCAAGCGGAGCGTTTGGCTGTTCTTTGAGGCGAGTGAGCAGGCCCGCGCCATCAAGCACGGGCATCATCATGTCGGTGACGATTAGCTGGGCAGGCCACTCTTCGAGTACTTCCAGTGCGTGAGCTCCGTTTTCGGCCTGCTTGACTTCATAACCCCAAGCGCCAATGAGGCTGGTGAGGCCGCGCCGCTGGTTTTCTTCGTCATCAACGACCAGTACACGGGCGCGTGATTCTGCCATAGACCTACCTTAGAAGCGGTCGAAGATTACACCGACGAAGGCGAGACACATTTCGTCTTCGGTGCCTTCGCCCCACTTTACATTCTTGAGCGGGTTGCTGGGATTGCGGGGATTGTTGACCGAGTTGTCGAACTGGCAACGAAGTCTGAGCTGCGAAAATGCGGGCATCTTGACGGGCTCAACGAAGGAATAGGTGCCTTGCCAATTGAAGTCCCAATTGTCGATGAGGATCATGCGTCCCTTTTCGCCGCGCACCTGTTTTTCCACTTCGATTTTGGTACCAAGCAAGTGCATGTGTGGGAACACATTTACTACTTGCATTTCTAGAAATGGCATGACGGGGAATTCCGCAGTGGCGACGTGAGCGGGGTCGCCGGCGGGGATATTGAGCCGGGTTTGGACTACCGGGATGTAGAAGAGCTGCTTCTCAGCCTTGGTCTTGTTGTAGTAAATGCCAATCGAGGTCTGATCTTCGCCAGTACGGAGGCCGGTGTAATAGTGAACCTGCATCACCACTTTCGCTGACTTGTTGAGCTTCATTCCGATGCCCTCGGGAAGAAAGTCAGGGCGGGCGCCCGGTGCCCAGCCACCCAGCATGAAGCCGTTCAAAATCAGGCTACTTAAGTTGGTCTCACCAATATCGAAACCTGGGCCGCCGTAGCAGTCGTAGCCAGGCTCTTCATCCTTGGCATCGAGCTTCTCGGCCACTCCGGAGCTGTCGAGGTAGGCGATGACGTGATGGACGATCTTGCGATTGCCCGGCAATATATCGACAGCACTGACGAACTTGTCGGCATCAATGCCGGTGGGAAGAACGAAACAGCGATAGACATCTTTGCCGCGGGCTGGGACATAGCCGGCTTCCATCTTCAAAATCAGGTCGGGCTCTCCGAGTACCCAATTGCCCTTTTCTTCAGTCTTGGGCGGAAGGTCAGCTTCGTCGCCCATCGGCATGCCGTTGGCGATCCAGGAAAGGAGGTCTGCCTTCTCTTCCGGCTTCAGAGCAAATGCGCCTTTGAACTTGCCGTGACCTTCTGATGGCTTCCAGGGAGGCATAATGCCTTCTTCGACCACACGCTTGATGTCAGGTGCGTAATTGACGACATCATCGAAGTTCTTAAACGACATAGGCCCAATGTCGCCGGGACGGTGGCATTGAGCGCAGCGGCTTTCGACAATCCGCGAAATTTCTTTGGCGTAAGTCACCGCGGCGGAAGCCAAGCCGGGGGCAAAAGCGAGAGCGATGCAGAATACTACTGGGCGCATAGCAATTATTCTCGCACTTGCCGGCGAAGCAAAACCATGGCCTGGGCTTCGGCGCTCTTGCCTTCACCAACGGGCCCGACCTTCTCGGCAGTTTTGAATTTGACCGAGACTGCTTCGATGGGCACCTTCAGATTCGTCGCAATGTACTCGCGGATCTTGACGCGGTAATCCTTCAGCTTGGGCCGCTCCAGAATCACAGTGGTGTCGAGGTTTACGATCTCATAGCCTTTTTCGGCGACGAGGCTGTGGGCATGGAGGAGGAACTGCATGCTTTCGGCACCCTTCCAGCGTGGATCTGTATCCGGGAAGTGCATGCCGATGTCGCCAAGAGCGAGGGCGCCCAGAAGGGAATCTGTGATGGCATGCAAAAGGATGTCGGCATCAGAGTGGCCATCGAGGCCGAACTCACTTTCGATGAGGACACCACCCAACAACATGGGGCGGCCTGCGGCGATGCGATGGGAATCCCAACCCAGGCCGGTACGGTATTCGTAGCTCACCTAGCTTGCGCGCTCCTCGGCGAGGAAGTGGCGGGCGAGGTCGAGGTCGGTGGGGCGTGTGATTTTGATATTGCGATCGCCGCCGGGGACGACGTGAACCTCGACGGCATCGAGGCGCTCGACCAGGCTCGACTCATCGGTGCCGATAAAGCCATCGGCATGCGCCTTCTCAAAGGCCTGCTTGAGGAGGGAAGTGCGGAAGACCTGAGGGGTTTGGGCGAGGACGAGACGGTCGCGCGAGATCGTGGTTTGAATCTTGGTGAGGTGGACTTGCTTGACGGTATCGACCGGGACGATGCCGACGATGGCGGCACCGAATTCAGCGGCTTCGGCGATGACCTTGGCAATCATGGCTTCATCAGCGAAGGGGCGCACGGCATCGTGGACAGCAACGAGGTCGACGTCGTCAGCGACGGTAGCCAAGGCGTGCTCGACGCTTTCCTGGCGGGAGTCGCCGCCTTCGACGAGGCGGACCGGTTTTGAGATTGAGACGCCGCTGAGCATGTCGCGGACATCGTCCATGTCTTCGGCGCGGCAGGCGATGATGATCTCGCCAATCGATTCGATGCCTGAAAAACGGCGCAAGGTATGGACGAGGATTGGCGCTCCTTCGAGTTGGAGGAACTGTTTTTTCGCCGTTTTGCCCATTCTTGTGCCGAGTCCGGCGGCGGGTAAGATCACGCTAACTTTCATCGTTTTAGCCACCTTAATTGTAATGGACGAAACCTCTTGACAAAGGGCGAATAAAAGACGAAGATCGAACTATTCTCCCTATGCAACTCGTCGGAATCGCGAAGGCGGCTCACAATGCCCCGTTGCTGGAAGCCAAGCGACAGGTATCTTACAGCCACCTCGCGACCGGCAAGTGGATCAACCGGGTGGAGGGGAGCCGTCACTCGTTTGAGTGGTCGATCAACCCTTATCGGGGTTGCGAGATGGCATGCCAGTACTGCTATGCGCGGTACACGCACGAGTTTATGGAATTGCGGGAGCCGGAGGACTTTGAGACACGGATCTTCGCGAAGGTTTGGAATGCGAGCGAGTTTCGGAGGGAACTCGCGAAGGTGCCGATGTCGCAGGCGATTGCGATCGGCACGGCGACGGATCCGTATCAACACGCTGAGCGGAGGTATGAGCTCACGCGGCGGATTCTCGAAGTATTCGCGACGGTATCGGGGCGCAAGCTTTGGATTACGACGAAGAGCGACCTGCCGATGCGGGATCTGGAGCTGTTGCAGCAGGTGGCGAAACGGCATGTGCTGTATGTGAATTTTACGGTGACGACCCTCGATGCCCAACTGGCGCGAGGGCTCGAGCCGCGGGCACCGCGGCCGGACCTGCGGCTGGCGGCAGTTGCGTCGCTGGCCGCAGCGGGGATTCGATGTGGGGTGATTGCCTCGCCGATTCTGCCAGGGATCAATGATGACGAGATCGATCTTCACGCTCTCGCGCAACAGGCCAAGGCGAGTGGAGCGCAGTGGTTTGGCGGGGGCGTGCTGTTTTTGAAGAGCCCGACGAAGGAAGTGTTTTTAAGCTATCTGGAGCGGGAGCATCCACAACTGCACCGCAAGTATCAGGCGACTTATGAAACCGGGGCGCGGCCTTCGCGGGAGTATCACCAGAAGATTGAAGCACTGTTTGAGAGAGTGCGGCTTGGAGTGGGCTTGAGCCGCAAGGCGACGCCATATCTGCCGCCCGATTGGGAGCGGGGGAATCAGTTGTCGCTGGCGCTGTAGTGTGTGCGCGATAGGATGAGGGCATGCTCAACGAATTCACCGCGATTGTTGAACAGGGAGGGGCCTTGGTTCGTTGCTCATTGCGCCGAAGTGCCCGGTGCAAATGGGCAAGGTGCGACGCGCGCAGAATGCCTCGCCAATCTGCGTGAGGCGATTCAATTCATCCTTGAAGACCGACGCGAAGAACCGTTACGCTCCTTGCGCGGCGGTCCAAGCTCATCGGGTGATCAATAGCTCAACTTTAGGCCGAATTGAATGATGCGGGGTAGATTGCCTTGAGTGTTTACTACGCCGAACTGTGGGTTCCCGAAGTTTTGGTTCGGGGGCGCGAAGCGGGGTGTGTTCGTGATGTTGAACATCTCTGCGCGGAACTGTAGGTTGAGGCGCTCGCGGAAACGAGTGTTTTTGGTGAAGGTCATGTCGATCTGAGCCCAACCGTCGCTGCGGCAGCCGTTGAAGGTTCGGGGCGCGTTGCCAAACTGATAGGGCGCTGGGTTCGAGAAGACGCTTGCATCCAACCAGCGGGCCGGTGTCGGATTCGCTACGCAGGGATTCTGCCCGTTCCAATTTGGCCGCTGGCCGCCGCCCTGGGAGAACGTGTTGTTGACCGCCGACGTCACGCCCAATGGACCGCCTGAAAAGCCGCTCCAGATACCGCCTAACTGCCAGCCGCCGAGCACCTTCTTGATTGCCGTGTTTTGTTTCTGGAAGAACGGCAGCTCGTAAACCGAGTTCATGATGTAGCGGTGCGTCTGGTCGAGCGTCGAAGAGGCGAACTCGGCCTTCAAGTTATTCCAGTTCTGGAAGGCGCTGGCGCCGAGAGCCTCGCCGGCGAATGGGCCGATGCCGTAGTCCATATTTTTTGACCAAGTGTAGGTGGCCATGAGGGTCAAGCCTGACGCGTAGCGTTTTTCGAACTTGGTTTCGAGCGCATGGTAGTTGGAATTTGCCCAGCTGGCGTTCTGTGAAGTCACAGCCTCAAATTGCGGATAGGGACGCAACAACTGGGCGCGCGACGGTGCGCTGTGCAAGCGGGCCGACACTGATCCGCCCGAAGAATGGATTCGGCACCAACTGACGGAGAGCGTCGCCCTGGGCTAACGCCGCGTCGGGCAACTGATTGAACTGGCGGTTCTCGAACAAGCCAAAGGCGCGATTGCCGGCGTAACCGACTTCCAGCAGCATATTCTTGGGCAGCTCTCGCTGGATGGTGAAATTCCACTGGACCGTCTTCGGCGCGACATTGCCACGATCGAAGAAGCCGATACCTTGGCCGAGAAGGGTGGAGAGTCCGGCGGAGTTGCCCGTCGGACGATTGAAGCCATTCGGATAGGGGTCGCTCCAACGGACAATCGGCGTGACGCCGTCGAGGCTAGTGACCAGTGACGTGCCTGCCTGAAAGCCGCTGGTGCCGAAGGGCCCGCCGCCACCACCGATCCCTGTCAGCCCGGCGTAGAAGAGACCTGCGCCCGTGCGGATGACAGTCTTTGGCGTGAGCCTGTAGGCGATGCCCAAGCGTGGGGCGAAGTTGTTGCGATCTGGGTTTGCGTTGAGGCGAGGTAGGCCGCCCTTGTTGACGAAGGTGAGCCCGCCGCGCGGAGCGATGCCCGGTGCAGTCAAAGGTGATTCGGCGTTGTAGTCGAAGTTTGTCAATTGGTCAAAGCGATCCGTGCGGGGCGTTTCATATTCCCAGCGGAGGCCGTAGTTGATCGTGAGCTTGTTGGTCGCTTTCCAAGAGTCCTGTACAAAGAGCGAGTAGTATTTGTTGGTCATCGCGAGGGCTGGCTGCGGTGCCACCTGGCCCCCAGGAATGCCGAGCAGAAACGTCGCCAGGCCGAGGCCGGCGACGGCGCTCGAAGCGTTCGGATTCGGGCCTTGGGTCCAGGCGGGCGTGAAGCTGAAGTTGGTCGCCTGGTCGCCGACCTGGAAATTGTTGAACTGGATGACGCGATATTCGGCGCCCGCCTTGACGGTGTGTTTCGAAAATGTCTTGGTGACGTTGCCTTGCAGAGCGTGCATAGGATGGCCGAAGTTGATGACGTCGGTGGCACCAATGAGGCCGCCTACGACGATGTTCGGGACGGAGCTAGTGACCGAGTAGCCCGTGATGTTGATGGCTGGCAAGGAGACCGGATCCACCATGCCGGCTCGCATGTAGGCGGGCAGGCCGAGGGACTCGATATTGAAGTTATCCGAGTAAGGGCGGCGGAAGTTCACCAGGCGCGTGACGGAGTAACGAATGGTGGCAAGCAAGGTGGGGGAGAAGGTGTGGCTGTCTTCTATGGCTGCGTTCCAACGGCGGAATACCTGCGGGCCGGCGGTGGGAGCGATGTTGCGCAGTTCTTCGCCATAGACGGGGGCGCGGTTGAAAGGCGTGTTGTCGTAGGAGTAGCGGGCGAAGATCCGATTCTTGTCGTTGAAAGAATGATCGCCGCGCAGGGACCAGGAGTCTTTCGGCACGATGTTGCCGGCGGTGCGGGTGTAGTTGATGACACCCAAAGGCGCTGCGGTCTGCGCGCCTGGGAAGAGGCGACTGACATTGCGCGCAACCGGATCGAGCCGATTGGCAGGAATGATGTTGCCGGGGAATGCCGCGCGGAGAAAGCCTCCCGCTGGATTGAGGGCTATCGTTGCCGGATCGAACACCGTCACAAGGCGGCCGTCGGCGAGGCGGGCGTTTGAAAAGTCGCCCGTGAGTTGGCGGGCGTCGGGCAACACGGCCGTGAACGTCTGGCCCTGCACGAAACGCACGATTTCGGTATTGAAAAAGAAGAAGGTCTTGTTGCGGCCGTCATAGAGTTTCGGGATGTAAACGGGGCCGCCAACAGTGCCGCCGAATTGATTGAAGCGGAACGGCGCTCGCCGCGTGCCGCCGCGGTTGGCGAAAAAGTCGTTGGCGTTCAGTTTGTCATTGCGGAAAAACTCATAGGCGCTGAAGTGAAGCTGGTTGGTACCGCTTTTAGTGACGACGTTGAAAACGCCGCCGGTCGACCGGCCATATTCGGCTGCGAAGGAGTTGGTTTCGACCTTGAACTCCTGCACCATGTCGGGATTTGCGTTGATGACCGGTTGGTTCTGTGAGGCGGCGGAATTGGGTGCGCCGTCGAGCAGGAACTCGTTGCCGTTGGCGCGGCCGCCGTTGATGGAGTAAGCGACGGTAGAGATCTGATCGATCACCAGATTGTTGACGCCAGCTGATGGTCGCACGCCCGGGACCAGCATGGCGAGCGCGTAGGAGTTACGGCCCAGCAGGGGCAGTTCGCTCACCTGGCGGTTGCCGATCACCTGGCCGAGCGTCGCGCTTTCGCTGTCGAGCAGTGCGGCCTGTGCCTGGACCTCGATGGTCTCTGCCACGCCGCCAACTTTCATCTGGATGTCGAGCCGAGCAGCCTGACCCACTACCAGCGTCAGGCCAGTCTGCTTGACGGTGACAAAGCCCTGCTTGGTGACGGTGATTTCGTAGTCGCCGGGCGCGAGCGAAGGGAGCGTGTAGTAGCCTTCGCTGCTGGACTCTGTGGCGGTAGAGAGGTTTGTGGCGACGGAGCGTGCGGTTACGGTGGCAGCGGGCACGATTGCGCCGGAAGGATCGGTGACGCGACCGGTGATCGACGCGGTCTGGGCATATAGTGAGGTGGCCATTAAGGCCAAAGCAAAGGCGCGAAGCACAGCGGTAAGCTTATCACCGCCGAGAATCAGTTGCCGGGTTGAATGTAGCCCTTGTTCTGAGCATCATCGAGGATGGCTGAGACCAGTTGCCAGAGGGGTTGCGAGCCGTCGCCGATGGGGCTGAGGCGGGCGTCGGCACGAGGGCGGTTGACGGCGAAGTCGAGCCAAGAGCCGCCCTGGTTGTGGATGTTCTGAATGGGAGGGAAGAGGCGATCCACGGAATTGGCGAAGAGGGATGCGGGGGTTTCTCGCGATTCAAATTCGCGCCAGAGAGCGATGAATGCGTCGCGTTGATCTTCCGGGAGGAGGCCGAAGATGCGTTCGGCGGCGGCGGCTTCGAGAGCGGTCTTGTCGCCCTGGTCGCCGTAGGCAGGGGTGTCACCAGCGTCGATTTCGACGAGATCGTGGACCAGCAGCATCTTCATGACCTTCACTGCGTCGATGGGGGTGTTGCTGTGTTCGGCGAGAACCAGAGTGGCCAGGGCGATGTGCCAGGTGTGCTCGGCAGAGTTCTCGTAGCGCTCGCCGCTGAGGAGTTTTGTGCGGCGATGGACCTGTTTGAGTTTGTCGATTTCAAGGAGGAACGCCATTTGTTGCTCAAGCCGGGTCATGACTTGAATGTAACAAGGGGCTTGCTTTGTTTTACAAAGTACTCTAATATCTCCTCATGGGCCTACGCGCCGATATGCACGAGCATGCGCTCGACAACCTGAAGTACATACGCTCCACGATGGAGAATACGACCGCGTTTACGGCGGTGCCGGGCTACGGGATGATCCTGGTGGGCTGCTCGGCGCTGGTGGCGGCGTGGCTGGGCAACGGAGCGAAGTCTCGCGAGGCTTGGCTGGCGATCTGGACGGCCGAGGGGATGGCGGCGATTCTGCTCGGATTTATCGCTTTGATCTGGAAGGCGAACCATTCGGGCGTGAGCTTACTCTCGAGCCCGGCACGGCGGTTTGGGTTGGGGTTCGCGCCGCCGTTGCTGGCTGGGGCGATCTTTACGGCATCTGCGGCTCGGGCGAATCACTATGGCGAGGTGGCTGGGTTGTGGCTACTGCTGTATGGTTCGGGCGTGATCACGGGCGGGATCTCAAGCGTGAGGCCGGTGCTGTTGATGGGGATGGCATTTATGGCGCTGGGCGCGGTGGCGCTCTTTACGCCGGGCGAGTTCAACGATATTTGTCTGGCCGTGGGGTTTGGCGGCTTGCATATTGTCTTCGGAATTTGGATTGCGAGGAACCATGGCGGCTAAAGCGCATCTCGATCTCGTTCCGCTGCCACAGAAGGCAGTGAATCTGGACCAACTGATTCACGAGCGGGTGAGGCTGGGAATTGTCAGCGCACTCGCGGCGACAAAGAAGTTGAGCTTCGGGGAACTGAAGGAAATCCTGAATTTGACCGATGGAAACCTGAGCATCCATGCACGGAAATTAGAAGACGCCGGATATGTGACTTGCCGCAAGTACTTTTTGGGAAGGCGGCCGCAGTCTGAGTATGAATTGACCGCGACAGGCAAGAAGGCGTTTGAGAAGTACGTGAACCACATGGAAGCCCTGATACAGGCGATGAAGCCGAAGGAGAAGTAAGACCTTGCATCTGGCAATCATCATGGACGGGAATGGCCGCTGGGCAAAGCGATTTGGCTGGCCGCGGCTGGCTGGGCACAAACAGGGGGCGGAGTCGGTGCGGCGGGTGATTCGCCATTCGCCGAAGGTTGGGGTTAGGGCGCTGACGCTATACGCTTTCTCAAGCGACAACTGGCAGCGGCCGGCTGAGGAAGTGTCCGGGCTGATGCGGCTGCTGGCGCACTTCATTGAGAAGGAAGTGGCGGAGTGCCGGGCGAATGGGGTGAGGCTTGAATTTATCGGGCGGCGGGATCGGTTGCCGGCGAATCTGCTTCCGGCGATGGAACGGGCTGAACTGGAGACTTTGGGCGGCAAACGGCTGCATGTGCGGATCGCAATCGATTATTCCTCCCGCGATATGTTGCTTACCAAGATGCGCCCGGGCATGAGCCGCGAAGAATTAACGCGATGCCTTGGACCTGATGTGGACCTGCTGATTCGGACGGGTGGAGAGAAGCGGTTGAGCGATTTTCTGCTTTGGGAATGTGCATACGCGGAATTTCACTTTACTCATGTGGCATGGCCAGATTTTGAGGAATCGGACCTGGAAGCGGCGGTGGCGGAGTTTGAAGGCCGCGAGCGACGCTTCGGGCGTTGTACGATCAAAATGAATGAACCGTCGTCTGTTTCTTGCTAGCTCGGCCGCTGTGAGCGCGCCTGCATTTGAACCTACTCAGAAGAAAGCCAACTCGCTGATCGAGTTGCGCTACTACAAGTTGCGTAACACGCTGGACGGAATGCCGAAGCGGCTGAATGACTTTCTGGCGCAGAAGCAACTGCCCGCGCTGACGAAAGCGGGGGTGAAAAAGGTTGGCTTTTTTGGCAATCTAATTGGCGCGGCAAGCCCCTATGTGTTGCAGGTGAGCGAGTTTCAAAGCCTTGGCCAGATGGAAACGACCTGGGATGCACTGGGGAACCAGCCGGCCGATTATGTGCGGATTGAATCGAGCCTGATTCGGAGCTTTGACGGGTTTCCCGCGCTCGAAATGCCAGCGGCGGAGGCGGGCCGTGCGCCGCGTGTGTTTGAACTGCGTACGTATGAATCGAATACGTTCAATTCGCTGGGCAAGAAGATTGGGATGTTCAACGATGGGGAGATTGCGATCTTCCGCAAGACGGGGCTGAACCCGCTGTTCTTTGGGGAGACGATTTTCGGGGCGAACATGCCCAATCTGACCTACATGCTGTGGTACGACAGCCTGGCAGCGCGCGAGGCGAACTGGAAGAAATTCATTACGCACCCGGAATGGGACAAGCTGAAGGCGACGCCGGGATTGAGTGACGGCGAAGTGGTTTCGAACATTTCGAACTCGATGTTGGTTCCGACGGCGTATTCGCCGATTCGCTAACTATGCACTTGATATTTCTGTTACTCGCAGCCTTTTTTCAGGATCAAGATAAGCCGCCGGAACGTGCGGCTCCGTATTATCCAACGCCGCAGGTAGTAGTGGATCGGATGCTGAAGCTGGGCGAATTGAAGAAGGGCGAGACGCTTTACGATCTTGGGTCGGGCGATGGAAGGATTGTGGTGACCGGGGCGCAGAAGTTTGGCGCGAAGTCGATTGGCGTGGAGCTGGATAAGGGGCTGGTGATTCAGAGCCGGCAGAGGATCGGGAAGCTGGAGCTGGGCAATCTGGCGAGCATTATCGAGGGAGATATCTTCGAGCAGAATTATGCCGATGCCGATTTGATCACGGTTTATTTGCTGCCGGTGACGAACATCCGGCTGTCGCCCGTGCTTGAGAAGAAGATGAAGCGCGGGGCGCGGGTGGTGTGCCATGATTTCGAGTTCACAGAATGGAATCCTGAGAAGACAGAAGTGATTGAAGACTCGGAAGGACGCGGCCATACGCTGTTCTTTTACCGGCGCTAATTTATGAGTACCGCAGAGCCCAAATACCTATCCCCTTTGTGGTGGCAGAGCCTCGCGGTGATCCGCACGATCCTGGCGCTGGCGTTCTTGGCGGTGGGGGGTGCGGTGCAAAGGCCGATTCCGATGGCCGTGATGGCACTGGCTTCGGCGTTTACGATTTACAGTTTGCTCGCATTGCTGTGGCGCGATGTGGAGAGGCGCTGGCCGCCGCTGTTGAGCCTTGCGGTGGATGTGCTGGTGTTTTTGATCATGGCGCACTTTTCGGCGGAACAGACGATCTGGTTCAATAGTCTGTTCTTTGTTTATCTGTTGCTCGAGGCGGCGATTCTGCACACGTGGCGCGAGGTGTTTACGGTGCTGGTGTTGTGCCAAGGGTTCTTCTTGTTATTCCGACCGGCGCATTTTGATATCTTGCAGCCGCTGGTGATGCTGTCTGGGATTCTTGCCTGCACGCTGGCACTGGAGAAACGCGTTCTGGCCGACCGGTTGAGCGAGGCACAGCAGGATGTTATGATCCTGCGAGCCGAGGCCGAGAAGCTGCGCGAGATCGAACGGCAAAGGATTGCCGACGACTTTCATGATGGACCGCTGCAGAGCTTTATCAGTTTCCAGATGCGGCTGAATGTAGTGCAACAGATGTTGGGCCGCGACCTTGGGACGGGGTTGAAGGAGTTGCAGGATTTGCAGATGATTTGTCGGACTCAGGTGGCTGAGTTGCGGGCGTTTGTGCGGAGTATGAGGCCGCTTGAGGTTGAGGGCGAGAGCCTTTCGACGGCGATCCGGAGATTGGTCGAGAACTTCAAGAAGGACACGGGGATCTCGGCGAGCTATACGTCGCAAGAAGTCACCGGTGAGCCGGAGAGCTTTCTTGAGGTGCTGCAGATTGTGCGCGAGTCAATGAACAATGTGCAGAAGCACTCGAAGGCTTCTCGGGTTGCAATTGCGCTGACAATGCAGGGGGAGATGCTGCATATCGAAATCGAGGATGACGGGACGGGATTCCCGTTCTCGGGGAACTACGATTTGGGCGAGATGGAAGCGTTGCGGATTGGGCCGGGGAGTATCAAGAGAAGGGTGCGTTCGCTGGGTGGAGAGCTTGTTGCCAATAGCAGGCCGGGGCATGGGGCGACGCTGCGAATTCGTATTCCGTTATGAGGCGGGTCGTTCTTGCCGTTGGGTGCCTGGTGCTTGCGTCTTGCGGCAAGTATGAGGATTTCTCTTTGCCATCGCCGCCGAAATCAGCCGCTCTGGAGCTGAACTGGAAAGTCAGGGAAACGCCGGTGATGACACGGGGAACGATGCTCGATGTATTGAACCCTTCGGTGGTGCGGTGGCGCAATGAGTATCTGAATCTGTATTCGGTATTCGATGGGAAGCGTTGGAATACGCGAGTGGCGAGTTCGGCAGATGGCATCGCGTGGCAGGATCGAGGCGAGGCGCTGAATGCAGGGGCGGATTACATTGCGGCAAACGGGGGCGTTGCGGAGTTTACGGGGAAGCTTTTTTATGCTTATCAGACGGGGCCTAAGGGCAAGACCGAAATCAGCGTTGCGGTTTCGAATGACGGCTTGAAATGGTCGGCTCAGGGTGGACCGATTCTCAAGATCGGACCGAGGATGAGCTGGGATGAGATCAGTCTCGGTGACCCGTATCTGATGGCGGTGGGCAATACGCTGTATCTGTTTTATCTGGGTGAGGACCGAGCACGGCGGCAACGGCTGGGTATGGCACGATCGACGGATGGGTTGAATTGGACGAAGTTGCGGGGACCCGTGATGGAGTTGGGAATGGCCGGAGATTTTGACGAGAACGGCTTGGGTGAGCCGGCGGTGTTTGCGGCCAATGGGCAGTGGGTGATGCTGTACACGGGCAGGGATCGGCAAGAGAAGCGGGCCATGGGCTATGCGACTTCAATGGATGGAAAGATGTGGCTTAAGCAGAGGCAGCCTGTGTTGCGCGGGGAACAACCGTGGAATCGAGCTGTGATCTGTGACGCGACGGTGCTGGTGGAAGGTGACCGGGCGCGGATCTGGTTTGGGGGAGGTAATCTGCCGAAGCCGGATGAGCGACTGAATGGCCAGATCGGATACGCGGAGTTGCTTAAGCGCGATTGAGCGAGTAGCGGCTGGGGATGAGCGAGAAGTACTCGACTTTCCTTTTCGGTTTGGGGCCGCGCTTGACACCCGACTCAGCGGCGAGCCACGTTGCCAGGTCGGCGATCTCGCGATAGTAGTTGCTTGATGGGTCGAGTGCGCCGCCGCGCATGACGGACTTGTAGACTTGCTCGGCAGCTTCGCTGAGGGTAATCTCGACCGGGGAGCCGAGGACACTTTCAATATCGGAGAGAGTGAGCGGGGCGTCCTTACGCCAGCGGTTGATGATGAGGGCGACGCGATCCTGGAGTTCTCTTGCTTCGAGGAAGCGCATTTTCTCGCGGGCCATGTGGACGCTGGCGAGGTCGGGCTCGACGACAAGAAGGATGCGGCGGGATTGCTGGAGGATGTCGACGGAGAATTCTTCCATCATGCCGCTGAGGTCGGCGAGAACGACACGGTAGCGCTTGCGGGCGTAGTCGAAGAGTGAACGAACGCGGGCGGGTTCGAGTTGAAGATAGGTATCGATGAGGCAGGGGGGCAGGACGTCGAGATCTTCGACGCTGGACTTGATTTCTGTCCAGAGGCCTTCGTCCATCTCAGGCATCTTGGCAACGGCGTCGCGGACGCCGAGGGGGTTGCTGATTTTGAGAAGGAAGCGGCTGAGGCCGCAATTGAGATCGAAATCAGCAAGGAGGACACGGCTGTGAGGGCGCTGGGACAGCTCCAGGGCGGTATGGATGGCGGTTGTGGAACTGCCGACGCCGGGCTTGGCCGGGAGGAAGCTGAATAGGAGGTCGGTGGATTCGCGCTCGCTGGGTGCGTTGGCGATGGAGGCTTCGATGCGGGAAACGGTAGCGGCAAGTTTTGCCGGATCGAAGGGGAAGCGGAGGAATTCGCGGACGCCGAGGTTCATGAGCTCGATGAGGACGTCTGGATCGAGGTCGCGGGCGATGGCGACGAGTTGGGTGTGAGGATTGTCACGCAGGAGATCGGCGGCCTGATGGAGGGCATCGCGGCCATTGGTGATGTCGAAGAAGAGGATCTGCGGGGAGTAGGCGCGGATGTAATCGAGAGGGGCTTCGAGGGGGAGGGGGTGATCGAAGGCCTTGAGGAGAAGCAGCCCGGGCTGATGTTCGAGGGCCAGGGCGAGGGTTTCGCGAAAGTCTGCGTCGTCAGTAAAGAGGGCGTAGCGCAGCATGGCGATTAACCTGCTTTCTCGAGACGGGCCATGGCTTCTCGCATGGATTCGCCGCGGAGGGGTTCGACAACGCGGGAGGAGCAGATGGCTCCGCTGAGTTGGCTCATTGATTTCTCCATGGACTCCGCCATGCTGGCGTATTCGAGCAACTGGCAATGGACGGCGACGAGCATGACAGCGGGCTTGGGCACGACGATGCGGACGGTGTTGCCGATGCGTTCGGGGAGTGCCTCAATCAGCGCTGCTTCGCGACTGCACCAGATATTGACGTCCAAGGGAACTCCGGGGCGAGATTGGAATTCGAAACGGACCATGCAATAGCGGTCCCAGACTTGGACGGCGCGCTCGAGGACGACCAGACTTTCGGAGGCGTGCTGAGAGCCGGGGCCCGGGATGGAGCGCTGTTTGCGAAATTCGCTAGAAGAGATGTCTTCGTTGAGACGCTGCATCGCGGAGCGCGTGTCGCGCTGTTGTTCTTCAAGGACTTTTTCGAGCTGGGTGACTTCGGCGGAGAGCTTGGTGCGGATCTCGCTGAAGTCGTTGCCGGTGGCGAGAAGACGGAGTTTTTTTGTGATGCCCTGGAACTTGACGGCGTAGCGCTGATCGAAGCCGGAGAGGGTCTCGGTGAGCTGGGCGACAGAATTGAGGACCGCCTTGGCTTCTTTGTCCTGAGAGTCAATGTAGGTGCCCATCTGGGTGCCGTAGCTCTTGAGAATCTCGGCGGTTTTCTGCTTGCGTTGTTCGAGAACGTTGGGAGCGGGCTTGTCGGGCATCTCGTCGACGAGTTGCTTGATGCTCTTGCGATGGGGCTCGGCGATCTGCTTGGGCATTGGGGGCATGGCGTCGCTCATGCTCAACATGCTGGCGCGCCAGAGTTGGATCGCAGCGTCGCGAGTGGCTTCGATCCACTCGAGGCTGCTGATCTGCTCGGACAAGGATGTTGAATCCGACTCCGAACCCTTGTGAAAGAGGTTGCTGAGAATGCTCACTGTTCGATGTGCTCAAGAAGCATATCGGCGTGAGGTAAAGAGTTTAGACTCAGAGGCGCTATTTTTTCATTACCCCTGAGAGTAATACTCCTCGCAGGTGGACAGCCCGGTGCTTTAGCGGCCCACTTGTGTGTCGTTTACCGTGAGAGAGGTTTATTGCCTGGTTGAATCGAGAAGAGTGCGGAGCTCGGCGAGGTCGAGGCGGCCGGTGTAAATGGCCATACCGAGGGCGGAGTGGATGCCCATCGACATGAGGGCCTTGACGTCGTCGATGGTGGTGATGCCGCCGGCGGCGGTGATAGGGAGCTTCGTGCCTTGTCTAAGGCTATGGAACCAGTCGAGGTCTGTACCCTGCATCATGCCTTCCTTGTCGACGTACGTGCAGAGGAAGCCGCCGCAGTAGGGTTCGACTTGCTGGAGGACTTCGACGGCGGTGAGGTCGGTTGATTCCTGCCAGCCCTTGACGACGATCTTGCCGTACTTGGAATCGAGGGCGATGAGGATTTTCTCGCGGCCGATCTGGGCGGCGATGGAATCGAGGAGCGGGACGTTGATGCCGGTCTTGGTAAAAGCAGCAGTGCCGACGATGACTTGTGCGGCACCCTGATCGACGAGGGTTTGTGCGCGCTCTGGAGAGCGGACGCCGCCACCAACGCGGCAGCGGACTCGGCCGGCGAGGAGTTCGACGATGTCGTCGTTGGCGCCGCGGCCCATGGCGGCGTCGAGGTCGATGACTTGAATTTCGGGGAAGCCGGCGAACTTCGCGAGCATCACGAGAGGTTCTTCGCCTTCGAGGGCTTTCTCGCGGCCCTGAACGAGTTGGACGACTTTGCGGTCTTGCAGGTCAATACAAGGTACGATCACGAGTTGCTCCTAACGGGGATGCCGTTGCGGTCGAGGAATTCTTTGAGGTCATTGACGGTGTAGGTACCGTAGTGGAAGATGCTGGCAGCGAGGGCTGCGTCGGCTTCGCCCGTTGTGAGGACTTCAAGGAAGTGCTCGGGCGTGCCGCCACCACCGCTGGCGATGACGGGAATGCGAGTGGCGCGGCTGACCGCGCGGGTGAGCTCGCAATCGAAACCCTTTTGCACGCCGTCGGTATCCATCGAGGTGAGGAGGATCTCGCCTGCACCGAGGGCTTCGCCACGGCTGGCCCATTCGATGACGTCGATGGATTCGTCGACGCGGCCACCTTTGGTGTGGACCGACCAGGAATCGCCCTTGCGGCGGGCGTCGATGGCAAGTACGACAGCCTGTGCGCCGAATTCTTTGGAGAGCTCGGTGATGAGCTCGGGGCGACGGACGGCGGCGGTGTTGACGCTGACTTTGTCCGCGCCAGAGACGAGGATCTTGCGAGCGTCGCGGACTTCGCGGATGCCGCCGCCGACGGTAAGGGGGATGAAGACTCGCTGTGCTGTGCGGAAGACGACGTCGACCATCGTGTTGCGCTCGTCGGAGCTGGCGGTGATATCGAGGAAGACGACTTCGTCGGCGCCTTGTTGGTTATAGCGTTGGGCGAGTTCGACGGGGTCGCCGGCGTCGCGTAGGTTGACGAAGTTAATGCCTTTGACGACGCGACCAGCAGTAACGTCCAAGCAGGGGATGATTCGTTTGGCCAGCATCAGGCAAGCTCCAGGAAGTTGCGGACGATGCGGAGGCCGGTGGGGCCGGACTTCTCGGGGTGGAACTGAACCCCGTAAACATTACCGCGTTCGATAGCGGCAGTGAAGGGGAGCTGATAGTCGCAGGTGGCCGAGGTGACCTCGACGGGAGGTGCGTAGTAGCTGTTGGCGAAGTAGACGTAGATGGGCTCAGGGAGGCCGGTCATGAGTTTTGAATCGGGTTTGACTTGGAGCGAGTTCCAGCCCATGTGTGGGACGCGGGCACCGGCGGGGAAGCGCTGGATGCGTTCGGGATAGAGGTTGAGACCTTCGAGCTCGGGGGCTTCGTCGCTGCCAGAAAACAGGGCCTGCATGCCGAGGCAGATGCCGAAGAAGGGGGTGCCAGAGGCGATCTTTTCGAGGATCGGTGTTCGGAGCTTTAGAGCGTCAAGGGACATCATGAGCTGGCCGAAGTGGCCAACGCCGGGGAGGATCAGTTTGTCGGCCTTGAGGACGGCGTCAGGAGTGTCGATGAGCTTGTAGACAGCGCCTAGCTCGGCGAGGGTGTTCTGGACTGAGCGCAGGTTGCCAGCGCCGTAGTCGATGATCGAGATCACAGGAGCTCCTTGGTGGAGGGCAACTGACCCTTGAGGCGGGCGTCTTTCGAGCAGGCGTACTTCATCGCGCGAGCGAAGCACTTGAAGACGGCTTCGATCTTGTGATGGTTGGAGCGGCCGTACATGACCTTGGCGTGGAGGTTGGCTTTGGCGTGCTGGGTGAAGCCATCGAAGAAGTCGATGAGGAGTTCGGTTTGGAGGTCGCCGACGCGAACGACTTTAACGAGGTCTTTGTAGACGAGTGCGGGACGGCCGCCGAGATCGACGGCGGTAACGGCGAGGGTTTCGTCCATGGTCTGGACGAAGTAGCCAGCGCGGTTGATGCCTTTGCGATCACCGAGGGCCTGGCTGAAGAGCTGGCCGAGAACGATGCCCGCATCTTCGACGGTGTGGTGCTGGTCGACGTCGAGATCACCGGTGGCGTGGAGCTTGAGATCGAAACCGCCGTGCTTGGTGAAGAGCTCGAGCATGTGGTCGAGAAAGCGAACGCCGGTCGAGATCTCGTACTTGCCTTTACCTTCGATCTTGAGGTTTCCACAAATTTGGGTTTCTTTGGTGATTCGTTCGATTTTTGCGGTGCGCATTAGAGGACAGTCTCCAGTTCGTTGATGCTCGTGAGGAAGTGGGCCGGGCTAAAGGCGGCGAAGTTGCCGCCGGGGGCAGTGATGGCGATGAAGGGGACGTGGGCGGCCTTGGAGGCCTTGGCGTCGTCGACGGTGTCGCCGAGGTAGTAAACGACCTGGTGCTGTTCCATGAGCTTGAGCAGGCCCTCGGGGTGGGGCTTGGATTGAGTGACGTTGTCGTCGCCGATGACGGCGGTGATGTTGAGATCTCCGGCGAAGCGGCGGAGGGTGATCTGAGCTTCTGCATTGAGGCGTCCGGTGAAGATAGCGAAGTCGTAGCGCTGGTTGAGGCGCTTGAGGACCCCGGTGGTGTCGATCCACTTCTCACGCTCGATCAAGCCGGGGGTGCCGTCGACGCCGAAGAAGTAGCGATTGAAGGTTTCGACAACGGTTTCGTAGGCGACCTCTTTGCCGTAGACGCTGCAAAGCTCGTGGCTGAGCTTCCAGTCGTTGTTCCAGCCGCCCTGGTTTTTGTAGTGCTGGATGAGGTCGTGAGGAACGTCCTTGCCGGTGAAGTGCAGGACGGTGGCGCGGATGGATTCGCGGTAGGATTCCTTGACCTCGACGAGGACGCCGTCCATGTCGAAGACGATCATCGGTTTGCTCATCGTTGGATTTTCTTCCAGATAAGTTCAAATGCGGCGAGGAAGCGGCGGGTTTGTTCTTGAGTACCAACTGTGACGCGGACGCAGCCGGGGATTTCGTAGCTGCGATTGCGAACGAGAATGCCGTCGACCTTGAGGCGGTCGCAGACTTCTTGGGAGCGCGGGCCGACGTGCATGAGGACGAAGTTGGCCTGGGTGGGGACGTAGGGGACGCCGAGCTTTTCGAGACCGGCGGTGAGGACTTCTCGAGCGGCGAGAACTTCTATGACAAAGGACTTGAGAAAGGCTGTGTCTTCGACGGCGGCCTTGGCGGCGATGGCGGCGATGAAGTTGACCGAGTAGGGGGAGTGCGACTTATGGATGGCTGCCATGTTATCCGCGCAGGAAAACAGGCAGCCGGCGCGGAGAGCGGCCATGCCGTAGACCTTCGAGAAGGTGCGGCTGACGAAGAGGTTCGGGTATTCGTTCAGATAAGGCAGCATGGTGATGCCGCAGAACTCGAAGTAAGCTTCGTCGATGAGGACGGCGGCGCCGGGGGCGCGATCGAGGATGCGCTCGATACCTTCGCGCTTGATGGCGGTGCCGGTGGGGTTGTTGGGGTTCGAGATGAGGATCGCTTTGGTGTCGGGGCGGATCGACTCGATGAGTTCGTCGACAGGGAACTTGAGGGTGTCCTTGCGGTAGGGGAGCGTGCGGACCTTGGCGCCAGCGACTTCCGCGTAGAAGCGATACATGGCGTAGCTTGGGGTGAGAATGAGCACGTCGTCATCGTTGTCGACGTAGGCGTTGATGAGGACTTGAATCGCCTCGTCGGTGCCGTTGGTCATGACGAGTTCGTCTTCGGCGACTTCGAAGAATTTGGCGAGGGCCGGGATGACTTCGGTGTATTCGGGGTAGACGGTGAGAGCGTCGGCGGTGAGGACCTGCTGGATCTTTTCGAGGACCTTGGGGCTGGCGCCGGAGGTGTTCTCGTTGAAGTCGAGGCGGAGTTTGCCGGAGCGGCCAGCGCTCGGTGGGTGGTATGCGGCCATGCGGTCGATGGCAGGGCGTGGTTTAGGGCCGGGAAAGTCCATTAGCGGAACCTCTCTTCGACAGAGCGTGCGTGGGCCTCAAGGCCTTCGGCACGGGCGAGCGTGGTGACGGCAGGCGCGAGTTTTTGCAGGGCCTCGGGGCTGAGATGTTGCGTGGTGATGACCTTGACGAAATCAGCTGCGGAGAGGCCGCCGCGGAGACGGGCCGCGCCGCTGGTGGGCAGGACGTGGTTCGGACCGCTCGCGTAATCGCCCGCGGCTTCAGGCGAGTAACCTCCGATGAAGATGCCGCCGGCGTGACGGAGGTGCTTGAGCCATTTGTCGCTTTCGACCGAGAGGTGCTCGGGGGCGAAGCGATTGGAGAGCTCGCAGGCTTCTTCCATGGTGTCGACGATGAGGATGGCCGAGTTCTTGCGGATCGCTTCGCGGGCTACTGCTGCGGTGGGTAGGGATTCGAGTTGGCGGTCGACTTCTGTTGCTACCTGCTCGGCGAGTTTGGTGTTCGTGGTGAGCAGAATGGCGGCGGCGTCCGTATCGTGCTCGGCTTGAGCGAGCATGTCGGCGGCGATCCAGCGGGGGTTGCCCTTGCTTGCGAGGATGAGGATCTCGGTGGGGCCGGCGACGAAGTCGATACCGACATCGCCGGCGAGGAGCTTCTTGGCGGCAGCGACGAAGATGTTGCCGGGGCCAACGATGCGGTCTGCTTTGGGAACTGTTTTGGTGCCGAAAGCGAAAGCAGCGATGGCTTGAGCGCCGCCGATGAGGAAGGTGTTCTCGACGCCGAGGAGGTGGGCCGTGCCGAAAATTTCGGGGACCATGCGGGGGCTGGTGACGCAAATGTTGGGAACGCCGGCAACCTGAGCGGGTTGGGTGGTCATCAACAGGGTGGAAGGGAGGGGATAGCGGCCGGAAGGGATGTAGGCAGCGACGGTGTCGAGAGGACGGATGACAGTGCCGAGCTTGAGGCCCGGGGAGACTTCGATCGACGTCGGCTTGGGGATCTGGACTTTGGCGAAGGCGCGGATGTTCGCGGCGGCGGTTTTGACTGCCTTAATGAATTGCGGGGATAGCGACTTGGCAACGGCTGCGGCCTCTTTTGAGGAGACGCGGAGGCTCTTACGATCGAAAGCGTCGAACTTGCGGGCGTACTCGATGAGAGCTGCGTCGCCGCGGGTTTGGACGGCTTCAAGGATCGGACCGACGACGGAGATTGCGGCGTCGAGAGCTACCTGCTTGCGCTTGAGCAAAGTGGTGGCCTTGGCTTTGGGGAAGATGCGTAGGGTTGCCATTAGAGGATGATCTTGTTGAGTGGATACTCGACGATGCCCTGACCGCCTGCTTCTTTGAGGCGCGGGATGATGTTGCGAACCGTGGTCTCGTCGAGGATTGTATGCACGGCGACCCAGGCGGGGTCGGATAGCTGGCTGATGGTTGGGGTCTTGAGAGCCGGGAGCACAGAGAGCACGTGATCGAGGTTGGCCTTCTCAACATTGAGGATGAGGCCGACCTTGCCGAGGGCGGCGATTGCGCCATCGAGGAGGAGCTTCATGTCCTTGAGCTTTTTCTGCTTCCAAGAATCTTCGTAAGAATTCTTGTTCGCGATGAGCTGGGTATTAGATTCGAGGATTATCTCAACGATGCGGAGCTTGTTGGCGCGCAGTGAATTGCCAGTTTCGGTGACTTCGACGATTGCGTCGGCAAGCACAGGCGGCTTGACTTCGGTAGCACCCCAGGAGAACTCGACTTTGGCGGTGACGCCGTTGCGCTCAAGGTAACGCTTGGTTGCGCCGACGAGTTCGGTGGCGATGATCTTGCCTTCGAGATCCTTGACGGAGTGAATGTTGGAGCTTTCAGGAACGGCGAGGACCCAGCGGACTTTGGAGAAGCTGGCGCGGCTGTAGACGAGGTCGGCGACGGGGACAACGTCGGAATTGTTTTCTTCCACCCAATCGCGGCCGGTGAGGCCGGCGTCGAGGATGCCGTCTTCTACGTAGCGAGCCATCTCCTGAGCGCGGATCAGCATGCATTCAATCTCCGGATCGTCGATCGAAGGGAAGTAGCTGCGGGAGCTGGTGGTGATCGTGTAGCCAGCGCGGCGGAAGATATCGATGGTTGCGCTTTCGAGCGAACCTTTGGGAATGCCCAGTTTGAGCTTCATGGATTAGTGCTTGTAGACCTCGTCGGGATTGTAAGTTTTGGTGTCGACGTAAACGAACTCGTTGTCGGGAGTGAGTTGCTTGGCAAAGCAGCTCGCGTAGCCTTCATGGCAGACGCCGGGGCCGAGGGCTTCGGCGAAGATGAGCAAGGTATCGAAGTCGCAGTCGGTGCGGATTTCTTTGACATTGAGGACGTGGCCGGAGGTTTCGCCCTTGAGCCAGAGCTTGTTGCGGGAGCGGGAGTAAAAGCAGCATTTACCGGTTTCCAGTGTCATGCGGAATGCGTCTTCGTTCATGAAGCCGACCATGAGGACACGTTGGGTTTTCCAATCCTGAACGACGGCGGTGACGAGGCCGTCGAGCTTGGTGTAATCGAGTTTCGGTACGTTCACAAAGTAAGTCCTTAAACAGAAAGCCCGCCGGGCTGAATTGCAGCGCGGCGGGCGAATCAGGAGAAGTGTATCGCTAGGATCACAACATATGGGCCGACCGCATCACAGGGTGCAGATGGTGATGGTGACGGTGGTGATGCAGCTCAAAAGCCATGAAACTTAGACTACCATAGGGCCTAACCTTTGTGGAAGCCAATATGGGTGCGATTGATGGCGGCGATGTTCACAGTGCCGGACTGGCGCATGGCGAGGGCGAACTCATTGCGGAGAATTTGGAGGACTTTAGCGACACCAGGTTCGCCGTAGGCGCCTAGCGCCCAGAGATAGGGCCTGCCGATCAAAACGGCGCTGGCACCAAGGGCCATTGCCTTGAAGATATCCGTGCCGCGACGGAAGCCACCGTCGATCAGGACAGGCATGCGCTTACCCACCGCATCGATGACTTCAGGAAGACAATCGAGGGTGCCGCGGCCGGATTCGACGGCGCGAGCGCCGTGGTTTGATACAACGATGCCATCGACGCCGTGCTCGACGGCTAGGCGAGCGTCTTCAGAGGTTTCGAGGCCCTTGAGGATGAGCTTCATCTTGGTGAGGGAGCGATAGCGTTTGATCGTCTCCCATGTTTGCGCTGGATTGTGGATGAGGTAGTTTTCGGTTTGAAAGCCCTCGAACATGGGCATGATCCGGCGACCACGTTTGCCATCTTTGGTGACCGGATGACAGGCGGAGCATGGGCGAGAGTCGAGGGCGACGCTGCGGGATTCGGTCTCGGTATTGCGGCCACCCTGAGTGTCGACTGTAATCACCAGGACTGGGCAGCCGACGGCCTCGGCGCGGCGGACCATGCGCTCGGTATTGGCCCAGACGTTGGTGGGATAGAGCTGGTACCAGATCTTGCGGCGATGGAGCTTGGCGATTTCTTCGATGGGGGTGGAAGTAACGGTAGAGAGAATTTGCAGATATCCGGCCTGGTCGGCGGCACGGGCTGAGGCCGCCTCGCCTTCAGGATGGTAGGCCTTCTGGCTGCCTGCGGGGGCGAGGATGATGGGCGTGTCCCACTTCTCGCCGAAAAGAGTGACCGAAGTGTCGATCGAGGTGACATCGATCATGCGACGGGGGCGGAGGAAGAGTTTGTCGAAAGCGGCGCGATTAGCGCGGAGCGTGGCGTCGTCATCGACGCCGGTGGAGAGATAGCCCCAGTGAGCTGGTGGGATGGCGGCCTTGCCGCGAGCTTCGAAGTCCATCACGCTGAAGATGCCCTTCATGTCGTCCTTCTGGGCAAGGAGAGGACTGGCGGCCAGAAACTGCAGGAATTGGCGGCGGAAAAGGGCCTGATTCATGGGTGCGAGTTTATCATGCGCAGTTGTTTCGCCAGGTGGATTGTGGAGCGAATCGAGATCAGCAATCGGAAAAGGCAGAGCTTCCCATTACGGGATGAGTCCTTATTTGAGAAGCGTTGCGAGATCGCCGATTTTCAGTGGTCCGGGTAGGACGACGTCGGTATCGAGGCCCATGACTCCGTCGAGTTGATTGACGATTTTTCTAAGCACGTTGATGTCCTGCTTGAGCGTGTCGGGCTCGTAGGTGGTCATCACGCAACGTCCGCGCAATTGCATGGGAGCCACGATCGTGGTACCAACCTGGAGCTTTCGCTCAGGCCAGGTGCGTTCAGCCAAGCCTTTGACATCGCCGATCACGAGATTTGGCCGCAGCCGACGGCCGTCCATCTTCATGTGCTCGATCGCGCCATCGGTGGCGACCAGCAACGGCAAAATGTCGAAGCGCTCCGGACCTTGATGGCGGAATAGCGTTACCTTCTGGCCCAGAGCTTCGCTGACGCGTTGGCTGACTTCGTCGTCAGTCCAATGAACGCCGTCGACTAAGACCTCGCCATCTTTTGAGAGAGTGGCTTTGAAGCCGAGGAGCTTGGGATGAGACCGGGCGGTCAAGACTCTTCCGTTGGCTGCCTAGACCAGGATCTCTCTGTCGCCAGCAAGACCAAGGGGAGTTAACTCCACTTGTTGTAACTTCTCACCGGCCATCGACTTTACGGGGTAGCGCCAAAGCTCCTTCAGGTACATGATTAGCGGATTCTCCTTTGCGATTCTTCGATAGGGGCATCGTTGATGCTGGCGATGCGACGTTTCATCAGCCCTTCCGCGTCGAACTCCCACAACTCGTTACCGTAGGAACGAAACCACTGGCCAGAGGCATCGTGCCATTCGTACTCGAACGTGACGGCGATGCGGTCTTCGCCGAAGGTCCAGAGAGTTTTCTTGAGGCGGTAGTCGAGCTCTTTGGCCCACTTCTTCTTGAGGAACTCACGGATGGCCTCGCGGCCTTTGATGAACTCGGTGCGGTTGCGCCATTCAGAATCGGGCGAGTAGGCGAGCGAGACACGCTCAGGGTCACGCGAGTTCCAGGCATCTTCGGCCAGTTGCACCTTCACGCCCGCCGAGGCGAGCGTGAAGGGCGGCTTGACGGCCGGAATCACAGTTGCACCTTGACGACCGGGAAGTCGACTTCGGTTTGCGTGACGTGATTGAAGTAGTTGGTGAAGATGTTGAGTGCGACGTTGGCGACAACCTCAGTGATCTCGGCTTCGGAGAAGCCCGCAGCCCGGACTGCGGCGAGAGCGTTGTCCGAGACCAGGCCCCGATTGACGACCAGCGCCTGAGCGAACTTGAGACCCGCGTCAGCTTTGGCTTCAGCAGCCTGAGCCTGGCGGCTTGCGGCCAGCTCTTCCGGCTTGAGACCGACCATCTTGCCGATGGTGGTGTGGGCCGAGAGGCAGTACTCGCAAGAATTGGCCTGCGCGACGGTGATAGCGATCTGCTCGCGAAGTTGGGCACTGAGTCCGCCTCTGGAGAGTGCGCCGGAGAAGCCGAGGTAGGCTTCAAGCACGGCTGGCGACTGCGCCATGGTCTTCATCATGTTGGGAGTCATGCCGATCTTGGCTTGCACTCCTTCGAGGAGTTCTTTCGCCTTGCCCTTGGCTTCGGCGGTCTGGATGGGTTGAATGCGTGACATGTTTTTGGGTTCCTTTGATTGGTTGAATTAGCGAACGTTTTGGGAGAGAAGGTTGAGAATCAGAGAGACGATCTTTTCGCCTTCTTCTTCGAGGGCAAAGTGGCCGGTGTCGAGCGCGTGGATCTCTGCTTTGGGGAGATCGCGCTTGAAAGCTTCGGCTCCGGGGAAGCTGAAGATGGGGTCATTCTTGCCCCAGACGGCGAGCATGGGCGGCTGCAGTTTGCGGAGCATGGCGTGCCAGCTGGGGTAGAGCTTGACGTTGGTCTGGTAGTCGTAGAAGAGCGCGAGCTGGATGACATCGTTGCCGGGACGATCGAGGATCTCCTGAGCGTGGGTCCAAGCGTCGGGGTCGACGGAGTTCGCGTTGCGGAAGCCAGCTGAGTATTGGAATTTGGTGATGTCGAGCGTCAGCAGCTTGCGCACTTTCGCTTCTGTTTCAGGAGTGCGCTGCTTCCAATAGCCGTGGAGGTAATCGGCCCAGAAGGGGCTGAGGCCTTCCTCATAAGCGTTGCCGTTCTGGCTGATGATGGCCTGAATCCGGGAGGGATCTTTCATCCAGAGGCGGAAGCCAACCGGAGACCCGTAGTCCTGCACGTCGAGGCTGAACTTCTTGAGGCCGATTTTGTTGACGAATTTTTCAGTCAGGTCCGTGAGGTTGGCGAAGGTGTAATCGAATTCCTGGAGCGTGGGCTGGCTGGAGCGACCGAAGCCCGGGAAATCGGGAGCGACGAAATGATATTTGGTGGCGAGGCGGGGGATCAGCTCGCGATACATGTGAGAAGAAGTGGGGAAGCCGTGGAGGAGCAGGATCGTCGGATGATCGGGGGAACCGGCTGCGCGGTAGAAGATGTTAACGTTGTCAACTTTGACCGTCTGGTAGGTGGTGGCACCGGCTAGGGTCGAGAACAGGAGCGAGGTGAGAAACAGATTTTTCAGCATGCCCTAAAGAGTGCATGTCGCATGCCATCGCTAACTGATTGATTTTCAAAGGCTACAATCGTCTTGATTTTTCGCGAATCACGATATTTCGTGAGTCGTTTTTGATTTTTCGCGAATCGAATGCCGATGCAGACCCAGAGACTGGCCGACATCCTGCTTGAGATCACGAGTGAGCGAGATCTTGACCTGGTGCTGAAGTCGATCATGCAAGCGATTCGTCAGGAGCCGACGGTGGCACTGGCGCGGATCTGGTTGCTTGAAGATGGCGAGAGCTGCCCGCATTGCGCAGAGCACGACCCGATCCGGGAGCCAGCGCTTCATCTGCGTGCCAGCGCGGGGATGAAGCCGGAATGGGAGAATACAACCGGCACGTTTCACTGGGTGCCGCTCGATGCCAATTTGAAGATTGGCCGAATCGCCGCAACCGGGACGGCCATTACGATTGAAGATCTCGAGAAAGATTCTTCCTGGATTCGACATCCAGAGTGGGCTCAGCAGAATGGGTTGAAGGGGTTTGTGGGTGTGCCGTTGCGATTTCGGGGAGAGACGCTGGGAGTGCTGGCAGTGTTCCAGACCTTGCCGATTGAAGCGAAGTTCATCGAGTGGATTGGACAATTGGCGGACGCGGCGTCGATTGCTGTCGCGAATGCGCGGGCTTTTGAACAGGCGGAGCGGGTGAGAAAGGAGCTTGAGCAAGAGCGGGATTACTTAAGGGAGGAGGTGGAAGAGGTTGGCGCGTTTGGCGAGATCCTTGGGCAAAGCGAGGCGTTGCGACGGGCGCTGCGGCAGGTAGATCTGGTGGCGGCTACGGGGGCGAATGTACCTGTCCTGGGGGAGAGCGGCAGCGGCAAGGAGTTGATCGCGAGAGCGATTCACCAGCAGAGCGGGCGCGCGGACAAGCCGATGGTGAAGGTGAACTGCGGATCGATTCCGCGAGAGCTGTTTGAGAGTGAGTTCTTTGGCCATGCGCGCGGGTCATTCACGGGGGCGGTGAAGGATCGGGTCGGGCGGTTTCAACTGGCGGACGGGGGAACGTTGTTTCTGGATGAGGTGGGGGAGATCCCGCTCGAGTTACAGGCCAAGCTTTTGCGTGTGCTGCAGGAAGGGGAATTTGAAAGGGTGGGTGAAGACCGGACGCGGCGCGTGGATGTGCGAGTGATTGCGGCCACCAATCGTGACTTGAAGAAGGAAGTGGAAGAGGGACGTTTCCGGCTGGATTTGTTTTACCGGCTGGGCGTGTTTCCACTGGAGCTGCCGCCATTGAGAGAGCGGCGCGAGGACATCCCGATGTTGCTCGAGCATTTTGCGCGGCAGGCTGCCTCACGATTCCGCGTTGCCGTGCCGAAGATCACGGAGCGCGAGGTGGCAAGAGCGCAAGCTTACGATTGGCCCGGGAACATTCGTGAATTGCAGAGCGCGACAGAGCGTGCAGTAATTTTGTCTCGAGGCGGACCGCTCGATCTGGAATTGCCGAAGGGGAAATTTCTTATGGAAACGCCGAAGTCACGGAGCCAGGCCAAGGTGATTGCAGAGGCGGAGTGGAAGGCCATGGAGCGGGCTAATCTTGAGGCCGCGCTGGATTTGGCGGGTGGCAAGATTTCAGGGCCAGGAGGAGCGGCGGAGTTGGTGGGAATTCCTGCGGCGACGTTCAGTTCGCGACTGAAGGCTTTTGGAATCCGATCATAAAAGGGGACACGACCGATGGACGATACTCCGGAACTGAAACAGCGCCGAATTGCTTTTGACAAAGCAGGGTCAAGCAAACGCAAGTTGCCCAGCGAATTCGCCAGCATGGCGGCGCGTCGCGTGGGAATTGCGGGGCTTACTTTTTCGGTTTGCTATTTGGGTTTCGAGATTTTGTTCCACTTCACGCGAGCCAACCAGGCGGCGGGGTTCGAGACTTTTTTTCTTTTCACGACGGCCGTTGGGATTGCTTCGGGATTGCTGATGTTCTGGATCAGCAGGCGGATGGTTCATCAGCCGGAACAGGTGATCCGCATTGGGCTGGTTTTTCTGGTGCTCACGAGCATGCAGATCGGATTGGCGGAGGGGACCGTTCCGTTTACGGAGACGATCCTGATTCGGGGGCACTCCGCGATCGCGATGTGGATTGGAGTGTTCTCGCTGTTGGCCCCGGCCCCGTATCGCCAATCGTTGATTGCGGCGCTTTGCGCTGCGGCGATGGCACCGTTGGGGATTGCATTTAACGTTTGGCTTCGGGGTTATGCGGCGCCTCCGCTGGCTGTTTGGTTCATGTGGTCCACTGCACCGTTTTTGATGGCATTGACCGTGACATGGTTGGCGCAATGGGCATACCAGTTGGGAGCGGAACTAGAGAAGGCGCGAGAGATGGGGAGCTATCAGCTGCTGGAGCCAATTGGGCAAGGGGGCATGGGAGAAGTGTGGAAGGCGCGGCATCGTTTTCTTGCCAGAGATGCAGCCGTGAAGTTGATCCACCAGAAGCACTCGGACACGCCAACGCAATTGAAACGATTCGAGCGGGAGGCGCGGATCATCGCGAAGCTTGAGTGCCCGCATACAGTCTCGATCTTCGATTTTGGTTCGACGCCTGCGGGAGAGTTGTACTTTGCGATGGAACTGATCCGCGGGTTGAACCTGGATCAACTGGTACACCGCTTTGGGCCTCAGTCTGCGAGCCGTGTGAAGCATATCTGGACAGGTGTATTGAAGTCGCTCGCGGAAGCGCACAACGCGAACCTGACACATCGCGACATCAAGCCATCGAATATTCTGCTGTCGCGACCGGGGCTTGAGCATGACTTTGTGAAGGTGGTGGATTTTGGGCTGGCGAAAGCGCATTCGCAAGAAGAGCAGACGCAATTGACGATGGATTCAACCACAGTGGGAACGCCTGCGTACATGGCGCCGCAGTTGGCCGAAGGGAATCACGCGAAGGTCGATGGCCGGGCGGATCTGTATGCACTGGGATGCGTTGTGTACTTTCTATTGACGGGTAAGACGGTGTTTGAAGCACCGACGCCGATGGCGCTCATCCTGAAGCACATATAAGAGCCGGTGGTGCGGCCGAGCGAAAGATGCGAATTGAGAATCCCTACTGAAATGGAAGAGCTGGTGCTGTGGTGCCTGGAAAAAGACCCAGGCAAGAGGCCGCAGTCGGCACAGGTGCTGCTGGCGAAGTTGCAGGCGTTGTCGGTTGAGCCATGGGGCGCCGAGAACCAAGAGCGCTGGTGGCAGACTCATTTGCCTTCTTACGCATGATTACTTACAAAACGAATCACCCACTCAATCTGGACGAGACGATTGAACTCTATCGGGCTTCCACACTCGGCGAGCGACGGCCGATCGATGACCGCGAGCGCGTGGAGGGAATGCTGGCGAACGCAAACCTCATCCTCACGGCGTGGGATGGCGAAGTGCTGGTGGGAATCTCGAGATGTATGACGGACTTTGTGTATGCGACTTATCTAGCGGGCCTTGCGGTGCGCGATACATATCAGCGGCAAGGGATCGGCAAAGAACTCCTACGGCAGACGCAGCTGGCAGCGCCGCAGGCTATGATCATCCTGCTGGCAGCGCCGAAGGCCGTGGAGTATTACCCGCATATCGGGTTCGATGGGCATCCTTCGGCGTGGGTGTTGCGCAAGCCTATGGACGGCCCGGCCACACCACCCCTTGATCCTTCTTCGTAACGGGGGCCACGCCTTTAAAGACGAATTTCTGGAGACGCTGGCCGCGGTAGGTTTCCGTGGTGTAGATGTTTCCTTTGGAGTCGGTGGCGATGGAATGGACCGCGTAGAATTGGCCGGGCTGGCGGCCGCCATCGCCGAAGGCGGTGAGGACTTCCAGAGAAGAGCGCTCAATGACGTGGACTTTCATGTTGGAACCGTCGGCTACGTAGAGGTACTTTTGGCCGGGATCCTTTGAAAGGGCAATGTCGAATACGCTGCCGTCGCCGAGAGTGTCTTTTTCGATGAAGACTTCTTTGACGAAGGTGCCATCGGTTTTGAAGACCTGGATGCGGTCGTTGGTGCGGTCGCAGACGTAGAGCAGGCCGTCGTTAGCCAAGGCGACGCAATGAACGGGAGTGCGGAATTGCTTTGCTGGCGGCTCGGCGGGGTTGTAGGCGGGTAGTTGGGTGTCGTCGGGTTTGGAGCCGTAAGCACCCCAATGCCGTTTGTAGGCACCGGTGTCGGCATCGAAGACGATGACGCGGCGATTGCCGTAGCCATCGGCGACGTAGAGTTCATTGGCCTTGGGGTCGACGATCGACTTGGCGGGGAGGCGCAGGTTCTTGATGTCGTTTGAACCCTTGCTCTGATTTGGCTGTCCGATCTGCATGAGGAGCTTGCCGGCCTGAGTGAATTTGAGAAGCATCGAATCGTGAACGGGGCCAGCGTCGGCCATGCGATCTTCGTTGTGGGCGATGGGGGCGGCCTGCTTGCCGCGGCCGTTGCCGCCGATCCAGACGTTGCCCTTGTAGTCGATATCGATGCCGTGGTTGGAGCTGGGCCAGGAGTAACCGGAGCCAGGGCCGCCCCAGGAGCCGACGAGATCGCCCTGGGCATTGAATTCAAGAACCGGTGGGGCTGGAGCGCAGCATTGAGAGGCCCTGGGCGACCAGGTGGCGTATTTCTCTTTCTCTTCGAGAGAACTCTGGCGATGAAGGATCCAAACGTGGTCGCGAGCATCGACGGCTACGCCGATCGCAGCGCCGATGACCCAATGGTTGGGTAGCGGCTTCGGCCACATGGGGTCGACTTCGAATCGGGGAGCCATGGGGGTGGCTGCGCTGACAGGCGAAGCCTGCTTCCAACTCAAGATGGCCAGCGAGGCCATTACGAACACAAATAAGATGCGCTTCACGGTGCGTCGATCATATCGAATTCGGGCGGGTGGATTGGGAGAGGCTCGACCGAGGGGTGGGAATCCAGCTGCGGCGGAGATCGAACGATGCAGCAGAGTCTTTCGCTGCAGAGTGGGATTACGATGGATAGCACTTGTGTTCGTCCGGTTTTCACTTCTCGTCCTCTTGCTCGGCTCGCTCGCTTACGGCCATGAAATTCCGAGCGATGTAACGGCGCGACTACGCATTGCGGAGACGAACGGCAAGGTGAATGTTGTGGCACGCGTGCCGTTGAAGGCGATGCGAGATGTTGAGTTTCCCGAGTTGCCGGGCGGTTATCTTGATGTGGCCAAACTGGCGCCGCAGTTGCAACAAATTGCAGAAACGTGGATTGGGAACTCCATTCGAATCCGCGGGGTGGGGCCATTGCGCGTCCTGGCAACGCGGCTTGCGATTGATTCGGACAGGACCTTCGAGGATTGGCAAGGCCAGCAGCAAGGAGAGTTAGGGAAGGTGGTTTGGGGGCAGCTCTGGTTTGATGTGTCGATGGAGACGGAGCGGCAGGAGCAAAGAGCACTCGTGATTCGACCTGGCCTGCATGGGCTTGGGAAGCAAGTTCTCACGATTGTGACCTACCGAGGACGCAGCTTCGAATTGCATGGCGATCCGGGCTATGTGGAGTTGGACCCGAGTTGGTGGAGCGCGGCGCAGCGATTTACGGTGAGCGGCTTCTGGCACATTCTCGAGGGGATGGATCATCTGTTGTTTCTGGCTTGCCTGGTGTTGCCAGTGCGAGCCATGCGTGGACTGGTGTGGATGATCACCTCGTTTACCGTTGGGCACTCCATCACGTTGATCGCGGCTGCGATTGGGTTTGCGCCAGGTGGTTTGTGGTTTCCTCCTGCGGTGGAGGTTGCGATCGCGGCGACGATTCTGATTGCGGCGTTGGGGAATCTTTCCCAAATCGAGAGCCGCGCGCCGATCGCTTTCTGCTTCGGATTGATCCACGGCTTTGGATTCTCTTTTGCGCTAAAGGAAACGCTGCAGTTCGCTGGATCTCATTTGATGACATCGTTGCTGGCCTTCAATCTGGGAGTTGAGTTTGGGCAATTGTTGATCGTGGGCGGGTTGTGGGTTGCGCTGAGATATGTCCCGCTGAGCCGAATCGCTCAAATCACGTTGAATGTATTGATTGCTCATACCGCATGGCATTGGTTGCTCGAGCGATTCGAGATCCTGCGGAAATACTAGGAGGAGGGCCGGGCGGATCCTCCCCTTTGGGTAACCTGGGCCGAAGAATTTACGGCAAAACAAAGCAGAATCAGTATCCGGCGAATCCAAAAGTAGTGCCACAATGGCAGAAAGCAAGAAGGAGTTCAAATCATGGCCATTACAATGACGCTGAACGGTAAGGCCGTTAGCGTTGATGTCCCTCAAAACATGCCCCTTTTGTGGGTTTTACGCGACGAACTGGAGATGTGTGGCACGAAGTTTGGCTGTGGGATTGGCCAATGCGGTGCGTGCACAGTGCACCAGGACGGCCAACCCATTCGCTCGTGCCTGACCCCGGTTGCTTCTGTTGCGGGCAAGAAAATCACCACGATCGAGGGACTTTCGCCTGAGGGTGCGCACGCTTTGCAAAAGGCATGGATGGAACTGGACGTGCCGCAATGTGGGTATTGCCAGGCAGGCCAACTGATGTCAGCCGCAGCGCTGCTGGCGAAGAATTCGAACCCAACGGACGCTGATATCGAGAACGCCATGGACGGTAATTTGTGCCGTTGCGGCACTTACATTCGCATCAAGAAGGCTGTCCATCTGGCAGTGCGGATGCTGAACGGCTCCAGCCCTTCGGAGGCCAACAACAATGAATAGCCGTCGTTTCTTTCTTCGCGTTTCGCTGCTTTCTGGCGGCGCTATGTTGATTGGCGGCCATGAGGCTCTTGCGCAACCCCCGCAACGAGGCCAGGCGAAGCCGCTCGACCCGAACGCTTTTGTGAAGATCGCGCCGGATGGCGTGGTGACATTGACCGGCAAGAACCCCGAAATGGGCCAGGGTATCAAGACGGCATTGCCGATGATTCTCGCTGAAGAACTGGATCTGGACTGGAAGATGGTGCGGGTGGTTCAAGGAGATCTGGATGAAGTGAAGTTTGGCTCGCAATCGGCAGGAGGCAGCCGATCCACGCCGAACAACTGGGATCTACTGCGGCGCGTCGGCGCCACGGCTCGATTGATGCTGGTGCAAGCGGCGGCCAACGAGTGGAATGTGCCGGTTGCGGAATGCAGCACGGAGCTTGGCAAGGTTTACCACAAGGCCTCTGGTAAGAGCGTTGCTTACGGCGAGATCGCGGCGAAGGCGTCCGCACTGCCGATGCCGAACCCAGATCAGGTGAAGCCGAAGGAATCGAAGGATTACAAGATCATCGGCAAGTCGATGCCGACGATTGACCTTCCCGCGATGGTGACTGGCAAGCCGATCTACAGTATCGACTTCAAGTTGCCGGGCATGTTGTTTGCGGTTTACGAGAAGTGCCCCGTTTTCGGCGGCAAGGCCGTGAGCGCGAACCTCGATGAGATCCGCAAGATGCCGCGCGTAACTCACGCGTTTATTGTGGAAGGCAACGGGGATGTATCGAGCTTGGCGAGTGGTGTTGCGATCGTGGCGGAGAAGTGGTGGTACGCCAATGAAGCTCGCAAGAAGCTAAGGGTCGTTTGGGAAGAAGGGCCAACGGTGACGCATACCAGCGTCGGCTACAACGCGAAGGCTGCGGAGTTGTTTAACGCCAAGCCTGCGTTTGCAATCCGCAAAGATGGTGACCCGGAGGCGGTGATTGCCAGTGCAGCGAAGAAGGTGGATGTGAAGTACACGTTCCCCTTTATCTCGCATGCGCAGCTTGAGCCAGGGAACTGTGCCGCCCGCTACGTGGATGGCAAGCTTGAAGTTTGGGCCCCAAGCCAGACACCCGGCCGTGGACTGCAGATGGCAGCCCTGGCATTGAGCCTTAAGCCGGCTGACATTACAATCCATCAACTACGCACTGGCGGCGGCTTTGGCCGACGTCTGGCCAATGACTACCTGGTGGAGGCGTCATGGATTGCGAAGCAGATTCCGAACACGCCGATCAAGTTGCTCTGGACTCGCGAAGACGACATGCGGCATGACTTCTACCGTCCTGGTGGCTATCAGCATATGCGCGGAGCTGTGGACGACAAGGGCAATATCACTGCCTGGCATGATCACTTTGTGAGCTTTGGCGAAGGCGAGAAGTTCGTTCCTTCGTCGAATATTTCGCCCGGAGAGTTCCCCGCCAACTTCCTGCAGAATTTCGCTGTGGAGGCGACATTGATTCCGACGGCCGTGCCGACGGGGCCACTGCGTGCCCCTCGCAGCAACTCGCTGGCCTGGGTGATCCATTCCTTTATCGATGAACTGGCCTATGCGGCTGGCAAAGACCCCGTGCAGTTCCGACTCAACCTGCTTGGCGAGCCTCGTATGGTAGGCAAAGGCATGGAATCGTACGACGCGGCCCGGATGCGGGCCGTGCTTGAAAAAGCCGCCGAGGTGAGCGGGTGGGGTAAGCGGAAGCTGCCCAAAGGCACGGGTCTAGGCGTCGGGTTCCACTACAGCCATTCGGGATACTTCGCCGAAGTTGCGGAAGTTTCTGTCGATGCGCAGAAGCGCGTGAAGGTGAATAAGGTTTGGGCCGTGGGCGATGTCGGCAGCGAAATCATCCATCCCAGCTCCGCGAAGAATCAGGTCGAGGGTGCCATCATCGATGGTCTCAGCGAAATGATGAATCAAGAGATCACGATCGACAAGGGCCACACAGTTCAAAGCAACTATCATCAGCACCAGATGGTTCGCATGAAGCAGGCTCCGCCGGAGATCGAAGTGCATTTCGTGAAGAGCAAGAATTCTCCGACGGGATTGGGCGAACCGCCACTGCCGCCGCTGCTGCCTGCGGTGGCGAATGCAATCTTTGCAGCGTCGGGTATTCGAGTACGGACACTGCCGATGGCAAAAGAAGGATTCAAGTGGGCTTAAGGCCCACTTGAATCACTGCGTCATTCGTTTTACTTTTTCGAGAGCCTGCCTCGCCATTGCGTAGTCGGGTTCGATATCTACCGCCTGCTGGAAGCAATCCTGTGCACGGCGGTATTGATCCTTTTGCACGTAGGCGCGACCGAGGTTGTACCAAGGATAGTGGTAGCTGTCGTAACGTACACTCTTGGTAGCCTTCTCGAGCCAAGGGATCGCATCATCCACTTGCCCCTTTTCGATCAGGTACGCGCCGATATCGTTGTAGGGGTTGCCGAACGTCGGGTCAATTTCGATCGCGTGCTTGCATTCGAGGATGGCATCATCCAGTCGCCCCTGAAAACGATAGGCCCAACCGAGGAACGTATACGCTTCCGCGGTGGGGTGCAAGTGGATCGACTTCTTGTAAAGGTCCATCGCAACATCCAGCTCTCCATGCATCTGCATTTGGTATGCATCCTGGAACAGCCGGATCGCAAGTTCGACCCTCGGATCGGTCATGGCTTCATTACTATCGAAATCTTGACCATATGGCAATCGGAAAATGGCTTAAGCACGGAAATAAATCGTAAAGCTTTGTTCAGTAAGATAAAACTACATGAGTCCGAAGGTTCGCAAAGCAGTCTTCCCCGCCGCTGGACTGGGCACCCGGTTCCTGCCAGCCACTAAATCCAGCCCCAAAGAGATGCTGCCCCTGGTGGATAAGCCAATTATCCAATATGGTGTTGAAGAGGCACTGCACTCGGGCATTCAGAACATGATCATTGTTACTGGTCGTGGCAAGTCGGCGATTGAGGACCACTTCGACGTCAGCTTTGAGCTTGAGCATACGCTTGAATCGAAGGGCAAGAAAGAGATGTTGTCGGCTGTCCGAGCGATCTCGGATATGATCGACGTCTCTTATGTCCGCCAAAAGGAGGCGCTTGGGCTTGGCCATGCGGTGCTTCGGGCAAAAGAACTGGTTGGCAACGAACCGTTTGCAGTGGTGCTTGCCGACGATGTTATCGATAGCGATGTTCCCTGCATCCGGCAGCTGATCGATGTGTACGAGTTCTATGGGGCGAGTGTGGTGGCCTTGATGGAAGTGCCGAAGGATCAGATCCACAACTACGGGGTTGTCGATGCCGAGCCCGTGCCGCACAACGGTACCCAGGACCGCCTGTACAGAATTCGCAATCTTGTCGAGAAGCCCAAGGCGGTAGATGCTCCCTCGAACCTTGCGATCATTGGGCGCTACATTCTAACGCCTGAGATCTTCTCTTCGATTGAGGCTACCGGGCCGGGTGCGATCGGCGAAATTCAGCTTACCGATGGACTGAGGCATCTGCTGCGGACGCGCCCCATTTACGGCTTCCGTTTCGATGGGCAGCGATATGATGCAGGCGACAAGTTGGGCTTCCTGAAGGCAACCGTAGAATTTGCTTTAAAACGAAGCGATCTGGGAGCGCCTTTCCGCAACTATCTGAAGGGGCTAAGCCTCTAAGCAATCCATGACGCCTTCTCAATTGCTCCCGCCCGTCAAACCCAGCGAAGCGGTCGCGATTGCGGAATTGATTTTTCGTTTGTCTCAAGGCCCTGGACCAATAATCTACGGTCAAAACTCGAATCGAACTTGCCGACGCTGAAGCTGGAGCGACTCAAGCCATTCGCGCATTCGCTGGCCCCTGACCCGGCTCACGTATCCAAATACTACCTGCTGGTGGAAACGAATCAGGAGCATTGGCTTTTGCATATCGCTCCCGCCACGGCGCCCACCAGTCCGCTATTTCCACGTCCGACTCTGATTGCTCGGGTGAGGCCGTCGGGGGAACGCGAGATCGTTGTGAATGCGGTGCCAGCTTTGAGCCACATTCAGACAATTCTGCAAGGATTGCATCCGAATCTGATGGCTCGCCCCACCAGTATTCACAGCTTGTGCAGCGCGGTTGCGGGTAGCGAATTTGCGGCACTGCTCGCCCAACATCCCAAACGTTCTAAAGTTTTGCCGGAAGTGCGCGCCACTGAAGTTACATGGCAGCCTTACCTGGATTTGTTGATCTCGAACTGGCGTGATGGATTCATCGCCATCCTCGATCAACTGCGGGAGCCGCCTACGGCAGAGATGGCAGAGCCTTTTTCGCGATTCAGTCTGATCGTCGACGATCTTAAGGATGTCCGCTTTATCGCCAATTTCGACCAGCAACTGAAAAGCAACTTGCGTCGGAGCTACGATCTCGAATTGAACCTATCCGGCCATCGCAATCTGGAGCCGGACGACCTACATGGATTGCTCGACAACCTGAAGCTGCTGCATGTCTCCATCCAGAGCATTGAGATCCAACGCGAATTGCATGCAGGAGCTTTTGCGAATCTTTTGCAGCCCCGGCAAATCGGGCTAACGTTAGAAGTGTCCGAGCCTCGCGAGCCGCTCAACGGGCTGCGAACGCACTGGAAGATCTCAACTTGACTTCGCCGCCGCCAAAGCTGATGTGCTTTTCTCCGTTGAGGTAATCTACGCCCAACATGGCGATGCCGACCAAAGCTTTGTCTGCCGGGGAGTAGCGGGCATTGAGTAGTTCTCCCGCCTTTGTGCCACCGCCACACAATTCTGTTTCTCTCGCGGGAACTTCATTCAGCCCGATGGTGACAGCAGCGAGGCCTTTGTGAACGGCACCGCGAGCACGTACGCGCTCGACGATTTCCTGGCCGAGGTAGCAGCCTTTTGTGAAGTGGACCCCATGCATGAGCCGTGTCTCCTGAATGAGATGCTTGTCCAGAATCTCGACACCAAATCGCGGCTTACCATTCTCGAGACGTACAGTTTCCCATGCGGCTTCGTCGGCCTCGGGAACCGCGCCTAGCTTTGCGATCCAATTGGCCTTTGAGGCGATAGGCAGGATCAATCGGATTCCTTCGAAACCCGTTTCGTTGATGCGTGCGACGTAGCCGCCATCGAAACTGACGACACTATTACTGGCGGCGGGAACAGGAATGGATATGCTGGATGCAATATCCAAGGCGGAAGGCCCTTCGATTCCGATTTCAAAATGACTATCGGCAAGATCTTCGAGAGTCACGTCATCCGCGATGATGAACTTGTCCAAATGCGCAAAAAGTGCGGCGTGCGCCGCAGCTTCTGAGTCAATCAGAAAAACTCCACCGCATTTGAGGATGGTCGCGTCGCTTTGGATGCGGCCCTGGGTACTCAAGAAAAATGCGTAGCAGCCCTGGCCGTCCTCAAGCTGATTCACGTGATTCGAACTCATCGCGTGAAGTAACCTTGCGTTGTCTTCACCGTGGGCCAGAATGCGGCCGCGGGAGCTTAGATCACGCCAAGCCGCGGATGTCCTCAGGGCTTCGTATCCCGTCACTTAAGCACCCCGCAGATGCCGCAAGTATTCGGCGGCGAAAACGACCAAGGCAGTTCCAACAATTGCGGAGATTTGCCAGCGCTTGCGCTTTTCCGGTGCCACACCGGGCTTGGTGAGCAAGAAAAGCATTGCGAAGACATGCAATGCAAATAGAAACTTGATACCAAACCACATATGCCAGCCCTTGGGGGCCGTGGCCATCGCACTCATCATCATGCTGAGGCCTGTGCCTAGCATGACAACAATCCCACCAATGACGGCACCTCGAGCCATCGGTGCCACAGCCGGCTGAGCCAGCAGGCTTCCGCCAATGGCTCCACCGATCAAAACAATTGCGGGGAAAATATGCGCCCAGCGCAGCAGAAGATCCACAGAAGTTTCCATAATCATAGTGTATGATTCACTCCGTCTTGCCGGTGGGGCTTTTATTCCAGCAAAACTGCACCATTCTCGCTGACGAGGATACTCGCGAAGCGTTTCTTATCGATCCAGGCGACGAACCTGGCATCATTCTGGCTGAAGTGGATCGGCTAAAGGTAAATGTAAAAGCGATCCTCATCACCCATGCTCACCTCGACCATGTCGGCGCATTGGCGGAAACGAAAGAAGCGCTGAATGTTCCGGCCTATATGCATCCCGGAGAGCAGTTTCTGTATGACACCATAGACGGACAGGCCGCGATGTTCTACCTTCCCGCACCACGGAAGACCACCATCGAGCATGAGCTTGCCGAAGGTATGAAGTTGGAACTTGGGAAATACACGCTCCATGCGCTCGAGACGCCTGGCCACTCTCCTGCGAGTATCAGCTTTTACATCCCGGCAGCCAATCGAGTGATCGCTGGAGACGCGCTGTTTCGCCGTTCGATTGGTCGTACTGACCTGCCTGGGGGGAACCTCGAGCGACTGCTCAAGAGCATCAAAACCAAGTTGCTGACCCTGCCCCCGGAAACTGAGGTTTATTCAGGCCATGGCCCCGAGACCACAATCGCAGACGAGGCGCGCTACAACCCATTCCTTAAGTAACGGGTGGGCCGACCACTGATTGGACCTGTCGCCTCCCGTGAGACACGAGTTTAGACACCGTCGACGACCAGGCCCAATCGACACCCGGGAATTCGAGTTTGGCTCTCCGCTCAAGCAGATCACCTTCGACGCTCAACAAAGCCTGGTTACTGCTGGCTTGTTTTTTTCGCTAGAGCAGAGCTTGCGCCTCCCCGCAGTTCCGCGGAGTTGTTCTCGACACGCGCTTCTATCGTGGCACTGGGGTTGCCACGCTCACCGCCACGTGCGATTCGTTTCGAAACTCCTTTGTGATCAGCCCAACCGGTCAGATTGCCGCCCGGTATAACTTCAACCGTCTCGCCTACTTGGATTGGGTCAATACGCCCGCTACGACAACACTGCCTGTTGATTTTTCTCAACTCCTTTGGAGAGGGACAACCCTTGAGGTTACAGGTGTTGACCCGATGATCCGTCTGCTGCAGTACTCCCCTTTGGTAAGCTGAAGATTCTTAATGCGCCTCATTGCTCTGTTGCTGATGGCGTGGGCCTACTTTGCACAAAGCACTCCTCCCGCACCGAAAGAGCAAGCCCCCGCCGAGCCTTCCACCACTACGCCTACGGCTGCCCGTACGCAACTGAACCTGCTTGGACAGACAGACACCGCCTCGGGCGAATCGCGCCGCAATGAGAATATCCAGTTCAATCTGATCGACAATAACGCGCTGAAAGAACTGAACGTGCGGGTTGGGGTGACGGCCACTTTCAACTCGACCTTCGAACCGAATCGCAATTACTTTGGTGCGGAGTACGGGACGCCGCCTTCTACACCGCATCCCTTGCTTACGGCCATCCGAAATGCGTGGCATGGCACGCTCAATTACACCCATCAGAATTCAATTCTGACTTCGCGCGCCTTCTTCCAGGTTGGTGGCGTCAAGCCCGCCCGGGATAACGACTACGGGTTTTCGATCGGCGGCCCGATCGCGAAGAAAACTTCGCTCTCGATCGAGGGTAGCCAGAAGCGGTTGCGCGGCCAGGTTAACGGGAACGTGCTGGTCCCGCTTGCCTCGGAGCGCTTACCGCTTGCAACCGACCCTGGTGTTCGCGCCTATGTTCAACAGATCCTCGACCTGTATCCCAACCATGCTCCCAACCGGCCTGACATCGACCAGCGCATGCTGAACACCAATTCGCCGCAATCGATCCACAACGATTCGCTGAATAGCCGCCTCGATACTCAACTCACCTCCAAAGACTCTTTGACGGCGCGTCACTCTTTTCTCACGCAGCAAGTGAAGGCATTCCAACTCGTGAAGGGCCAAAACCCAGACACGACCACGAAATCTCACAACGCGAATTTGACCTGGAATCGGACCTGGACGCCGACCACCATTTCTTCTTTTGCCATCGGCTTTGAGCGTGTCAGAACCCTGATAGTCCCCGAGCGGAATAACCTCGGGCCTCAGATATTCATTTCTGGCGCGCTGTCCTCGATCAACCCGCACAATGCAGTTCCGATCGATCGCACTGAGAATCGATTTCGCTACTCTGGGGCGATTCGGCATACTCGGAATCGTCACAACTTTTCGGCGGGCTTTACGTTGCTACGCCGGCAGTTGAATGGCTATGAAGGCGACTCCCAACTTGGTGCGATCCAGTTTTCTAACAACAAGGGCAATGACGCGATCACCAACCTGCGTTTTGGGATCCCGATCTTTTACTACACGTCCATTGCGATCAAACCTCTGCAAAGAGGCTTCCGGAACTGGGACAACTACTTCTACGCGGGAGATTCCTGGCAAGCCACCAAGAACTTGACCGTGAGCTACGGCGTTCACTATCGGCCGATCTCACGACCCAACGAAGTCAACAATCTGAATGATGTTGGCTATGGCTCGGACAACAACAACTTCGGGCCCACTCTTGGCCTCGCCTATCGGACTGGCCTCGGTGTGTTTCGCGCCGCCTATGGGCTTCACTACGGAGAGATCTTTCCTGTCACATTTCAATCGATCCGCTTCAATGCGCCAAACAACATCAAGCTTGTGATACCCGACCCCGACCCGCTGAACCCGCTCGGCCGGCTTCCCGCAGACATCTCACAGGCTGGACGCACAGTGCTCTATGCTTTCGCTAAAGACATCGCGACACCGTACTCGCATCAATACAACTTCAAGTGGGAGATCCCAATCAACAAGTTGATGCGCCTTGAGACTGGCTATATCGGATCGCGCGCCTCGAAGTTACTTCAGCGCTGGTATCTCAATCGCTCACGCCAAATCCCCGGCATTGTTCCCACCTCAGGCAATGTCGACGAACGCCGCCCCGATGCTCGCTATGCGGATATCCGGTACACGACTTCTTCCAGCCGGGGTTATTACGACGCATTCAAGGCTGCCCTGACGATTCAGCGCTTCAAAGGTATCAATCTTGAAACTGCCTACACGCTTTCGAAAGCCATGGACCTTGGCTCCAGCTATACGAACACGGCGTACGACAACGATGGATTTAGAAACCGCAGCCAGAGCGAATTTGAAACCCACAAAGATCTGAAGGCTCGTAGCGATTTTGATCAACCTCATGCTTTGCTGATGCGCGGCAGCTACCTGATCCCGACTCGATGGAAGCCGCTCGGCCAATGGACCTTCAATAGCGTATTCCTCGCGAAGACGGGCACTCCGTTCAATCTGTCGACCGGCTCCGATGCACCTGGTTTCGGTAATGTCGACGGTATTTCCGGCGATCGGCCCAACCTTCTTGACCCGACGATTCTTGGCCGCACGATTGGCCATCCGGATCAATCGAGGAAGTTGCTGCCCAGATCGGCCTTCGCTTACATCCCAGTTGGCGAATTGACGGGCAATCTCGGTCGTAACGTATTTCGCCGCGGGCACATTCGCAATCTGAACGCCAATATTTCTATCGACTGGCCGCTACCGAAGGATCTCAAGTTGAACTTCCGGGCCGAGTCGATCAACCTGTCGAACACGCCGCAGTTCGCTGAGCCAGGCTGGTCTCTGACTGACCCTAACTTTGGAGCCATTACCAATACGCTCAACGACGGGCGGGCCTTCCGGTTCAGCCTGCGGCTGAGCTTCTAAAGGGCGATCGACGCAACGCTTGCGAAGATGCGCAACGAAGCCAGTCTTTGTTGAGCCTGTCGAGTTACTTCTTCTTGCCCCAAATCGCGTCAACCCATGCGGTTGGAGGAGTCATCAAGATCATGACGGGCAGGACGATCACAAAAGCAACCGTACCGGCCACTACCAACTGAAATGTACTCATACATTCCGTCGGATGCGGCTTCTCGGCGAAAGGACTCGGCGATTAGGCCAGAATCCCCTTGACGACCTCGCCGGAGACTCCTGTCAACCTTACGTCGAGTCCTTGATACTTAACTGTCATTCGCAAGTGATTCACGCCGAGCAGGTGCAGCATGGTTGCGTGGAAGTCGTGGACGCTAACCGGATTCTCAACAGCCGCATAGCCAAGGTCATCGGTTGCACCATAGGTGACCCCCGGCTTGATGCCGCCGCCAGCCATGAAGTACGAGAAGCCTTTGATGTGGTGGTCACGCCCGTCGCCGCCTTGCGACATCGGTGTGCGCCCGAACTCGCCGCCCCAAACGACCAGCGTGTCGTCCAACATTCCGCGCTGCTTTAAGTCCGTGATCAGAGCGGCCGTTGCTTGATCCACTTCCTGGGACTTGGCTGCGATACCGTCCTTGACGCCACCATGATGATCCCAATCGCGATGATAGAGCTGGATGAATCTCACGCCACGCTGGGCCAGTCTGCGCGCCAAAAGGCAGTTTGAAGCAAAGCTGCCATCGCCGGGCTTGGCCCCGTACATCTCCATGACATTCGTCGGCTCTTTCGACATATCCACCAGATCGGGCACGCTTGATTGCATCCGGAATGCCATCTCGTACTGCGCGATGCGAGTCTGAATCTCGGGGTCTTCGATCGCTGCGTAGGTCTTTTGATTTAGCCGGTTCACCGCGTCGATCGAATCTTTCTGCATGTCGCGCGTTACGCCTGGAGGGTTGCGGACGTATAGCACCGGGTCGCCGACGGAGTTGAACTTGACACCCTGAAACTTGCTGGGCAACATGCCTGCGCTCCACTGGCGCGCTGCGATGGGTTGGTTCTGCCCGCCGCGCCCACTTGACATCATCACCACGAAACCGGGCAAATCTTCCGTTTCGGCACCCAATCCATAGGCGATCCAGGACCCCATGCTCGGCCGACCGGTGATGATCGAGCCTGTATTCATGATGGTGTGCGCTGGGTCATGGTTGATTTGTTCGGTCCACATCGACTTGACGATGCAAATGTCGTCAGCCACCGAACCGATCTTCGGGAATAGCTCGCAAATCTCTTGTCCGCTCTTGCCGAAGCGCGCGAAATTCTGCTGCGGTCCGTAGCAAATCAGTGGCTTCCCTTGAAGCTGGGCGATCTGCTGGCCTTTGGTGAAGCTATCTGGCATGGGCTTGCCGTGCATTGCGGCCAGCTTGGGCTTTGAGTCGAAAGTCTCGAGATGAGACGGGCCTCCCGCCTGATAGAGGAAGATCACGCGCTTGGCTTTGGCCGCGTGGTGGCGGTAGTCTGACGCCCCCATCAGGTTGCCCAATGCCGCCAGGCCAAATCCCGCGCAGGACTTGCTTAAGAATGCTCGCCGCTTCAAATTCACTTCTTGCATGGCTAGTTCCTTGTGATCGTTTCGTGCAGGTTCAGGATGGCGCGGGTGATGGTGGCCGCGGCCGCCAGTTCTTCCGGTTTTGTTTTGACGCTGAGGGGGGTATCGCCGACCGTCAATAGCTGCCGGGCTGAAGACGGATCGCCTTTGAAGCGCTCCAGGTTCTTGGTGTACAACTCGCGCAAGACAACCTTCTCTTCTGGGCTCGCCAAGCGACCCAGGGCTCGCGAGAAAGCCCAATCGAGTTGAGCGTCGATTGTCTTTCCACCCTCGGCCAACATCTTCTGAGCGAATACGCGTGCGGCTTCGACATAGATCGGATCATTCAACAGCACAAGCGCTTGCAGCGGCGTGTTGGAATTAACTCGATTCACCGTGCATTCCTCACGCGAAGGCGCGTCGAAGGTCATCAGGCTTGGATGCAGAAAGGTTCGCTGCCACTGTGCGTAGAGACCGCGCGCATAAAGATCTTTGCCGCGGCTTGCAGAGTAGTCACGTTTGGGGAAGTTCAATGCGCCGAGGTAGCCTTCTGGCTGATACGGCCTGACGCTTGGCCCACCGAACCGTTCCGTAAGCAAGCCGGAAGCGGAGAGCGCGATGTCATGGACTACTTCGGCATCCACGCGGATGCGGCTTTGGCGAGCCAGGAGCCGGTTCTCAGGGTCTTTCTCCACAGATTGCCTGGAAGGGGCCGAACTTTGCCTGTAGGTATCGCTCATCACGATGCTGCGTACGAGGCGTCGCACATCCCAGTCGGATTGGAAGTCTGCGGCGAGAGTATCGAGCAAATCGAGATTCACAGGGAGTTCGCTCTGTGAACCAAGGTCATCGAGCACCTTTGACAATCCGACACCGAAGAACAATCTCCAGATGCGGTTGACCTGAACGCGTGCGGTCATCGGATTATCTTTTGAGACGATCCAGTTGGCCAAGTCCAAGCGTGTGGCACGGCGACCAGCCGTTTCGAGCTTGCCAAACTTGACCGGAATCGCAGGCTCTACGATGGCGCCTGTCTCGTCCAGAAAATTTCCGCGCGGCAGGATGCGTGTCTCGGCGGGTTCGACTCGCTCAGTCTCAAGGACTTTCGGAATGCTCGCTTCGAGGTAGTAGCGCTCCTGCTCCAGTCGGGCGAGTTCGCTCAAGTCGGCTTCAAGCCAGAGACGGTGCTGCTCCAGTGACTTCGCGTCGGCCTCTTTGTCTCCACGAAGCGCCTTCACGACCGGGTCTGGCAGTCCGCCCGGGTTCTTGCCATTTTTGTTGCGCTGCGCCGTGATTTCTGTACCTTCGGGCCAAGAGTATGTGCCACTGCTCAAGGCCAAACGGAATCGTCCGATGGTTGCTTTGCGGGCTTCTCCGTCTTGCCGAATTACGACAGTGATTGTTTCCTTGCCGGTAGTCACCAGCGGCGACTTCAGACGCAGGGCGAGAAATGGATTCTTGTTCTCTCCATAAGTGACAACGCCCCAGCCGGTTGATGAATTACCGTCCAGCGCGGATCGCGCGGGCTGCTCCCAGGTGGGATCACTCACATTGGAGGTGGCCAGTGAAAACGCCAACTTCTTTCCGCCGACCATTGCCTCAACTTCTGTGACGCACAAGCGGTCCGCACCGCGTGCGACACCATTGCCGGGGTTGTTGTCATCCTGCACGACTTCCAGGCCAAGCGAAGTCCAAGTGCCAGCAGACGGCTTCAGCGTTACGGTGTACGTTTCATTGTCGGGATTCAATCCACTTGCAATGACCAGACCATTGCCGGGCGCCCGGAACTGCCGCAAGATCCCGCCAATGTACGGCGACATATCAACCTCTTCAGTGTTGTAGATCTTCAGCGTTGCGCCATTTTTTGAGCTTGCGCTCAGGGGCTGTTGGATCTTCCAAGCCAACTTGCCAGCCTCATAGTCGGCAAGCAGACGTTGCTTCCAAGCTTCGTCCACCTTGGGGGCTGTTTTCTCCATCGACGCCTTCAGGGCATCAATACGCGCGACGATGCTGTCCAACTTTTGCTTTTGCTCCGGAGTTGGAAGCGACAACAGGCTACCCCAGGCTTTGGCCCCGCGATCTGGCACCAGCCCTGTCTCTTTGATGTCGGCAAAGAACGCTTTCATCGAATAGAAGTCTCGCGCGAGTAGCGGGTCAAACTTATGATCATGGCATTCCGCGCAACCGAGAGTCGCCCCGAGCCAAACCGCAGATACTGTTCTGACACGATCCGCGCCATACTTCGCCAGATACTCCTTAGGCTGCAATCCGCCTTCGGCCGATACGCGGTTCAGTCGATTGAAGGCTGCGCCAACTTTTTGTTCTACGCCCGCACCGGGCAGCAGGTCACCCGCCAATTGCTCCCTGGTAAAGACATCGAAGGATTTGTTCTTCAGGAACGAATTTAGGACGTAGTCACGGTAGGGCCAAGATGGGTAGAGGTTGTCGCCGTGGAACCCGGAGGTATCGCCATATCGAACGGCGTCTAGCCAATGCATGGTCATTTTTTCGGCATGGGCTTTGGAAGCGAGAAGGCGATCCACAACCTTCGCGTACGCATCCTGAGATCGATCGGACAGGAATGCTTCTACTCCCGCTGAGGTTGGAGGTAAGCCTGTGAGATCGAGAGTCACTCTGCGGATTAGAGTGCGGCGGTCTGCTTCCGCTGCACGCTTCAATCCCACTTCACCAAGCTTTGCCGCCACCAATGTGTCTATGGAACCATCAGCCTTTTTCAAAGGCTCATAGGCCCAGTGGCCCTCGTATCGAGCGCCTTCGGCGACCCAGCGACGAATGGTCTCTTTTTGCGCTGCGGTGAGTTCTTTATGGGCGGAAGGCGGTGGCATCACGCGCGCTGGACTTGCGTGGAATACGCGCATCACAATCTGCGATTCGTCGGGTTTTCCGGGCACGATTGGCGCGCGGCCGGCCCGGTTCGGCTTGATGGCTTCTTCACGAACATCGAGGCGGAGCCCGGCCATCCGGGAACCGGAGTCAGGCCCATGACAGCGAAAACAGGTGTCCGCCATGATTGGCCGAATCTCGCGATTAAAGCTCACCGGCTTTTGTCCATAGGCGCACATGGCCAAAGCCGCAACTACAAGTAGCCTCATATCCTCGATTATATTTGGCGCTTCGAAATGGTGCTGTGGATTCCGCGGCGCCGATCGCTGCAATGAGCTGAAAACTGATTCTGAGTTTTTGTGAGCGGGCTAGAGCCCCAGGAATTTCCTCACCTCGGGTTCCATGCCCGGGGCGCAGGCTACACCATTGCCCTCGTAGATCGAGTCCTTGCCATCCAAGGAGAAGAACTTCGCTCCGGCCTCGCGCAGGATGCAGGCGGGTGCGCAAAGATCCCATGGGGCCACGCTTGGCTCCATCCAGATTTCCATGCGGCCACTGGCAACAAGCATCGCGTCATAGATTCCGCCGAAGACTCGTACACACCAGAAGTTGTTCATCCAGTCGAGCAGCCGCGGACCAAAGGGCGGATGCAAGACTCCGTTTAATTTGTTTACGCAGATGACAGCCTGCTTGGCGGAGTCGATCTTTGAGGCTTCGATTGGGGTACCATCCCAGAACGCGCCCATGCCCTTCGCGGCGTAGTACATTTCTCCCAGCATCGGCAGATAGCAAATTCCCACAACGGGTTCGCCCTTCTCTTCGAGGCCAATCAGGATCGCCCAAAGGCGGTTGTTTCGAACGAAGTCGCGCGTGCCATCGATCGGATCGATGATCCATCTGCGGCCACTCTTACCTTCGCGACTGGCACCTTCCTCCCCGAGGAATCCATCGTCGGGAAATGCCTGGGAGAGGATGCTGACGATGAGCCGCTCGCTCTCCTTATCGGCCTTGGTGACAGGCGACTCGTCCGACTTGGTCTCCGCAACCACGCCTTGATTCAAGATCCGGATACAGGCTTCGCCTGCCTTGCGCGCAGCGGACTGCGCAAAGAACAATTCACTTTCGTAGCTCATTTAAACCGGGATGATAACATCGACGAGATGGGCACGAAGACGGTTTTTTCCATGCTAGAGGAAGCTGCTGCGAAGTACGGCGTAGCGGCTGCACTCATACAGCCGATGGGTAATGGCAATACGGCAACCTACAGTTGGAATCAGTATTTGCAGATTGTGAAGGAAATCGCCTCTGGCCTTCGTTCGCTCGGCATTGGCCATCAGGACGTGGTTGCGATCCAGAGTGAGACTCGGGCAGAGTTCTACTTCGTCGATATGGGCATCATTTCGAATGGCTCAATCTCCGCTGCCATGTACACGAGCTACCCGCAGGGAGAGGCAATCAAGAAACTGGACGCTTGCAAAGCAAAACTTGCGTTTGTCGAGAACCCAAAGATGCTTGCGACTCTCGCTGCCAGCCTCTCTAGCGCCGAGCCACTGGATATCAAGTGGGTGCTGATTACTGGCCGCGCGGAAGGCGTGATGACGCTTGATGACTTGCGCCAGAAGGGCCGTGAGGCCATGGCCGCTGACCCGCAACTGTTTGCGCGAGGATATGTGGAAACCAAGCCGGAAGACACTGCCATCGTTTATCTCACGTCGGGATCTACTGGCGAACCCAAGATGGGCCTTGTCACCCACCGCGCCATCGTCGCTAATGTCGAGGCAGCCCCTGCCGTTCTTCCGCTTGGGCCGAATGACAAGAGCATCGCGTTTCTTCCAAGTGCTCACATCACGCAACGGCTGGTGCTGCAACTCATGCCGCTTGCCTTTGGCATGGTGATCTACTTCAGCGAAAGTCTGTCGCGTTTGCCCAAGGAAATTCAAAGCGTTCAACCCACGTTTCTACTGGCGCCGCCGCGGCTTTGGGAACGGATTTATACCAATGTCGTGACCGAGATGAAGAAGAAGCCCAAGCTGATACAGAATTTGTTTCAAGCTGGTCTGGGTCTTGCGCTGCGCTCGAACGAGCTCAAACGCGCAGACAAATCCGTTCCGGTCTGGGTATCAACTCCTCTTGGCCTCATCGACAGTGTTATCTTCTCCAAGGTGCGTGAAAAGCTGGGAGGAAGGATCACGCTGGCCGTGTCTGGCTCCGCGCCACTTGGCAAGGATCTTGCAAACTTCTTCAACGCTCTCGGAGTCAACCTCATCGAAGGCTATGGGCTTACCGAGGGTGGCGTGACCCACATCAACCCCATCAAGAAGCCCATCGTCGGCTCCATTGGCAAGTTGCTGCCCACTGTTGAGTGCAAACTGATGCCGGATGGAGAGATCGCGCTGAACGGCCCGACCCTCTTCTCTGGTTATTACAATGACTCCGAAGCCACGGCCAAGGTGTTTGACAATGGCTGGCTGCTGACCGGCGACATTGGCACTGTGGATGCCGAGGGCTATTGGTATATCACCGGACGCAAGAAAGAGGTTCTCGTAGCGTCCAATGGGAAGAAGATTTACCCCAATCGAATTGAGGGCCTTTTCAAAGGGGTTTCACAAATCAGTCAGGTGGTGCTCGTCGGCGACAGGCGATCTTTTGTTACCGCCCTTTTCACTCTAAATCCGGCTGCAGATCAATCCGTTCCTGCCGAAGAGGTGATTGGCCGCGCAGTGAAGGAGATCAACCGGAAGGTGGAAGCGCACGAGCAGATCCGCAAATTCAAGATCCTTCCTCGGGAGTTATCGATTGACCATGGGGAAGTGACGCCAACCATGAAGATCCGCAAATCCGTTGTGATGGAGCACTTCGCCGCCGAAATCAACGAAATGTACGCTGGCAAAGAGGAAATGAACTAAGTGGACCGTATTCGCGAACGCCTGATTGTGACACCGGGCTCGAAAGTAAGCCTGTCAAAGATTGATCCTTCTAGCACCCCGGGGTGCGACGACAAGGAAGAAGGCCTGGCCAGGCTGGAGCGAAATCAGCAGCGGCTGGCCGTGTTGCAATACATGCTGTATGCCGAAGGTAAGCGCTCGTTGCTTGCCGTGCTGCAGGGCATTGATGCCGGCGGCAAAGACGGCACCATTCGGAAGGTCATGAGCGGCTTGAACCCGCAGGGTGTCTCCGTTACAAGCTTTAAGACTCCCGCTGGGGAAGAGAAAGAACATGATTACCTGTGGCGCGTGCATAAGGCGGTCCCCCGGTTTGGTCAGATTGGGATCTACAATCGCAGCCACTATGAGGATGTGCTGATCGTGCGGGTTCGCAACATCGCTCCACGCGATGTGGTGAACAAGAGATACGACCACATCAATCACTTCGAGCAGATGCTCAGCGACAGCGGCACGCAGATCATCAAGTTCTTCCTATACATCTCCAAGGACGAGCAGAAGGAACGCTTCGAGGAACGCCTTCGCGACCCAGAGAAGAATTGGAAGTTCAATGTCGCGGACCTCGATGAGCGAAAGCTCTGGGATGATTATGTCGAAGCTTTTGAGCTCGCGATCGAGAAGTGCTCGAAAGGGAATGCTCCGTGGTACATCATTCCAGCCAACCGCAAGTGGTACAGAAATCTTGCCGTCTCGGAGATCATGCTGCAGACCCTCGAAGATATGAATCTGCAGCATCCCAAGATCGATGCGGACTTGAGCCGCATTCGCTTCGAATAGCTAGAACAATAGCTTCAGCGCAAAGGTGACTTGGCGCTGGCCATGGCCTCGCTCTCCCGTAATCAACCCGAAGTTCGTGTTGAAGGGATCTGTATTTGGGGCTGCGAACTGTACATGGTTGAGCATGTTGAACGTCTCCATGCGGAACTGCACGTTGTACTTCTCGTTGATGCGGAAGTTCTTGAAGAAGCTCGCATCGAGGTTGTTGATCCCGTCAGCGCGAACGCCGGAGAATCGAAGCGGCATGGTGCGGATGTTCTGCCCGAGCGCGTTGGCGTTGATGCGTTCAAACCCGGCGTTCGTGTTAAACCAGCGATCCGTTGTCCGCTCTGAGACGGGCAGAGCAATGTCTTTGAGATTGCCGCGGAAGATCGCGTTGCCGAAACCGAGCGGGCTGCCGGACTGTCCTTCGTACATCCCTTCGATCTGCCAACCGCCAGCTAGCATATTCATCCAGCGCCCCATCCCGGAACCAATCCATCGACCTTTGCCAATCGGCAATTCGTAAACACCGCTCAAAACGAAGCGCTGTGGGAAATCGACATCGGAAACCACCTTGTGCAAGAAGCTGTCGGTATCGCTGAGGTAGCTTGTAGCTTCCATGAATTTCGAGTATGTGTAAGAGGCCTGAAATGTGACGCCGCTGCTGAATCGTTTTTCGATTTGGGCCTGCAACGAGTGGTAGTGAGAGAAGCCCGCAGGCATTGCAATATCGATGCCGGTAAACTGTGGAAACGGTCGCAGCAGTTGCTGGCGCTGCACATTCTGATTCGCCAGGCCGGTGCCTGCGAAATCCGCAATCCCAGAAAAGGGGCTGCGCACATTCGCGGTCAGGAAATTGATGGTGGCCTGATCGCGAACCGGGGAAGTTGAAAGATACTGGCGGGGAATTGGGTTCAACTCCCGCGTCACTGGCAGCAGCGTGCCACGGTTGCCAACATAGCCGATTTCGGCGACTGTCGTCCAGGGTAATTGCCGCTGTATTGTCATCGACCAACGCTGCATGTATGGATTCGGCCGAACGGGATCGAAATGATTGCCTGCTCTCCCCAGGAATGTTCGCAAGCCCTGCGATGCTCCTGGTGGGGCCTGGATCCCACCCGGAAATGGATTGGCAAGTGTGGCTACAAAAGAGACCCCGTTATTCTGAGTCGGAATCAGATTTGTCGATTGGGAAAACCCGCTTTGCAGAACTCCCGACCGATCCGACCCAGTGACGTCAAAGAAAATCCCGTATCCGGTTCGAATCACTGTTTTGTTCGTTAGCCGATAGGCTAGTCCGATTCGTGGAGCGAAGTTGTTGCGGTCTGTTCTCCAGGTGTCTCGTGCTTGAGGGCTCGCGAACAATAGGCCACCCGTCACCCTGAAGTTGGCAGGCGAGATTTCAGGGATCGGGTTCGCCGCGTAGTTGGCTCGCGCCGCCGCCTCGACAGGATTTGTGGTGGCAAAGTCGAACCCGGTTACGGTTCGGTTGAACCGTTCAGTCAAAGGACTCTCCAATTCGTAGCGCATGCCAAGGTTCACCGTGAGCCTTTTGGTCAACTTCCAGTCATCCTGCAGGTAGAAGCTCGTGTAGCTGCTCTGGTTTGCTCTAGATGCATTCACGCTAATATTGCCACCGGTCTCCCGCTCCGCGATTTTGATGGACAGCTCCCTGGGACATTTCATAGAGAAAATGTTCGAAAGGAGATGTTCGATGTCGAGAGAAAACAAACACGATTCCGGGGCTGCGGAAGGAGCCCGGAGGGC